>CANGUI010000073.1 GCA_947457025.1 Flammeovirgaceae bacterium
CACATTCTTCTTTCCGGCTTTGATGTACGGACCGAATCTGCCGTTGAGCACCTGAACATCTGGATTTTCCTTGAACACCTTAATGGTTTTATTCGCATCCGCAATGCGTTTATTTGCAATCAATTCAACGGCACGGATAAGCGAGATGGAATAGGGGTCGTCTTCTTTCGGGATGGACACGTACTTCTTATCGTGCAGTACATAAGGCCCGAACCGGCCGATGTTGACGACTACCGGCATCTCTTCAAAATCGCCCAGTTCTCTCGGCATTTTAAATAATTCCATCGCGTCTGCCATCGTGAGACTTTCGAGGAATTGACCGGTGCGCAGGCTCGCATATCGCGGCTTCTCTTTCGATCCGTCTTCGGGGTTTTCTCCGATCTGTACATAGGCGCCGAAACGGCCAAGTTTGGCATACACCTTCTTGCCGGTCTTGGGGTCGGTACCCAACTCACGGCTCTTGTTTTGTACCGATGAGCGCTCCACTTTTTCGGTCTTAGTCACCGTCTTTTTGAACGGTTTGTAAAAACCGTCAATCATCTTGTGCCATTCCAACTTGCCATTGGCAATTTCATCAAACTCCTGCTCAATTTCAGCTGTAAAAGAGTAGTTTTTGATTTCCGGAAAATGTTCAATCAGAAAATCATTCACGACCATCGCCGTATTGGTGGGAAAAAGTTTATTCTTCTCGGCACCCGTGATTTCGGTCTCTGTTCTTTTTTGAATTTTTTTGTCGGCAAGTGATAGAACCTGATAGGCCCGTTCTTTTCCCTCCCGCACTTCTTTCACCACATACCCGCGTTTTTGGATTGTGGAAATGGTGGGGGCGTAAGTCGAAGGACGACCGATACCAAGTTCTTCCAGTTTTTTCACGAGGGAGGCTTCGGTGTATCGGGCCGGTGGACGCGAAAAGGTCTGCGTTGCTGTAAGCTCATCCAGTTTGAGGTCTTGCCCGACCTTCAACGGCGGCAGCACGCGGCCACTCTCCTCGTCTTCCTCTTCATCGCGCGACTCCATATACACCTTCAGAAAACCCTCGAATGTGACTACCTCACCGCTGGCGATGAGGGTTCGGGGATTCCCGGAGATGGTGATGGTAGCCGTTGTACGCTCCAGCTCTGCATCGGCCATCTGCGATGCAATCGCCCGTTTCCAGATCAGCTCATACAGGCGCTGAGCCTGCCGATCCATTCCCGGATTGGTTACCGAGAAATCCGTAGGGCGAATCGCTTCGTGTGCCTCCTGGGCACCGGATGACTTGGTTTTGTATCGCCGCGTTTGCACAAAATCCTTGCCATAGGCAGATTGAATCTGCTTCACGGCGCCGTTCACCGCCTCATCCGAAAGATTCACCGAATCAGTGCGCATGTAGGAAATTTTTCCGGCCTCATACAGTTTTTGCGCTACCATCATCGTTTGCGATACCGACATGCTGAGCTTTCGGCTGGCCTCTTGCTGAAGAGTGGAGGTAGTGAATGGCGGAGCTGGCGATTTTTTCGCAGGCTTTTTCTGCAAATCGCTGATGGTAAATATTGCGGCCTTACACGATTCCAAAAAAGCAAGCGCCTCTTTTTCCGTGTTGAATTTGTCAGGTAGTTCGGCTGTTAGTTTCTTTCCTTTACCGAGATCAAAAACGGCCACTACACGAAACGAAGACTTAACGTTGAATTTCTCAATCTCTCGCTCGCGTTCAACCACCAGGCGAACGGCTACCGATTGTACGCGCCCGGCCGACAAACCCGTTTTGATTTTTTTCCACAACACGGGAGACAGGTGGAAACCCACCAGCCGGTCCAGCACGCGACGCGCCTGCTGAGCATTTACCAAATCCATGTCGATGCCGCGCGGATTTTTGATGGCATTCAAGATCGCATTCTTGGTGATTTCCGTAAATACAATTCGGCGCGTCTTCTTCTCTTTCAGTTCCAGTACTTCTTTCAGATGCCACGAAATCGCCTCACCTTCCCGGTCTTCATCGCTCGCCAGATACACCATCTCCGCATCCTCTGCCAGTTTTCGCAACTTGCCGATGACCTCCTTCTTGTCGGGGCTTACCTCGTAGGTGGGTTCGTAATCATTTTCAACATCGATAGCATTATTTCCTTTCGGCAAGTCGCGTATGTGACCCATACTAGAGGCGACCTTATACTCTTTCCCCAGATACCCCTCAATCGTTTTTGCCTTCGCCGGGGACTCCACAATCACAAGATTTTTCGCCATAGTTTCGAACACAGAAGTGGCCAAATATCGGAAATTTTTACCAGTCCAACTTTTTCGCTCTGTTTTCAGGCTTTCATGCTCGCCGTTTTGGTACGCTCGCGCGTTATGATAATCAAATGGTTACCGGAAAGTTGTAAAAAGTGAGACAGAATGCGCAGTTCCTTCTACTTTTGTGGCTATGATACGTAATCTACTGCTTTTACGACACGCAGAAGCGGCCGAGCGACTGGCCTTGCAAAATGATTATGATCGCCCGCTTACTGAGCGCGGCATACAGCAGGCTGTAAACGTGGGCCATTATCTCACCACCAATGAGTGGCAACCGCAGCTCATACTCGCATCGCCTGCCCTTCGCACGCGCACGACCTCAAAGATTGTAGCCGACGCGATCGGCTATCCGGAAGGCGAGATCCTGTTAGAGCCGGTTATCTATAATGGATCTGTGCAGCACCTTTATCAATGTGTTCGGCAGGTACATACAGACTTCACTACGGTATTGGTTGTGGCGCATAATCCGGGAATCAGTTACCTGGGTGAATGGCTCACAAAAGTGCCCGAAACGGCATTGAAACCAGCCGGGCTGTTGCGCATTGAATTTGAACTGGCGCTCTGGAGCGATCTGCGTGAAGGGTGCGGCAAATGGGAAAGCATCTTCCAACCGTGAGCGAAGGATTGTCAAACTTTGATCCAAACGGACCTGGTGTAACCGGACAAATTTTCGGCCTCCCCTATCCGCTGGCGGATGCGGAGGTCATTGTTCTACCGATTCCATGGGAAGCTACCGTTTCTTATCGTAGCGGTACAGCGCAGTGTATTCCCTTTGTGCTCGAAGCATCGCGCCAAATCGACTTGCATGACGCTGACATCGTCAATGTCTGGAAAACTAAAATCGCCATGATGGCGGCCTCGCCCGGTCTGCAACGCGAAAGCGACCGCCTCCGCAAACTTATCCGTGAAAACCGTTCGGCCAAGGGTGATAACCATAAACTGGTACAAGAGCAAGTAAACAAGTCGTGCGAACAGCTGCACGTCTACATTGAAAAGCAAACTGCCCGCTGGTTGCAGGACGGCAGGCGGGTGGTAGTGCTGGGTGGTGATCATAGCACCCCGCTGGGTTACTGGCGCGCACTCGAAAAAAAATACAGAAGCTTCGGCATGTTGCAGATCGATGCTCACGCTGATTTACGAAAAGCGTATGAAGGGCTTACCTATTCTCACGGTTCCGCTTTTTACCATGCGTGGCGCATGCCTGGGGTAAAGAAGATTGTGCAGGTTGGCGTGCGCGATTATTGCGATGAAGAATACGAACGCATCCGAAACGCAAGCGGCCGAATTGTGACCTTTTTCTATCATGACCTCCGCGAAGAGCAATTCCAGGGGAGCACTTGGGCGCAACAAGTAGAAACTATCATCCGGGCCTTACCGGAAGAAGTTTACGTATCACTGGATGTGGATGGCCTCGATCCGGCCCTTTGCCCCCACACCGGCACACCGGTACCCGGTGGTCTTCGGTTTGAGGAAATCACCTATCTCATCAAACAAGTTGTACGCTCAGGAAGGAAAATTATCGGGGCGGATGTGGTCGAAACGGGCGCAGATCCGTGGGACGCCATGGTAGCCGCGCGCCTGCTGTTTCTGCTCTGCACCTGGATGCCCCATTCGCACACAGCCCATTATCGCTAAGGCATTTTTACCTATTTTGCATCTTTCATCATCTGCATGAGCGAATTCATCAGCAACCTGGCCACCCATGTGTGGACCCCCGTTTTGTTTCTCCTGATTCTGGGAGGCTTGTTTTTTCTCTTTTATTCGGGATTCATCCAGTATAAATACTTCGGGCATGCGATTCGCATACTCCGCGGCAAGTACAATAACCCGAATGATCCGGGCCAGATCAACGCTTACGAGGCACTCTCCACGGCATTGGCTTCAACGGTTGGCATGGGCAATATCGCCGGAGTGGCTGCTGCCATTTCAATTGGCGGGCCGGGCGCTCTTTTTTGGATGTGGGTAACGGCCTTTGTTGGGATGTCTACAAACTTTTTCACGTCAACGCTTTCGGTAATGTACCGGGGTAGCGATTCGGAGGGCGTCATTCAGGGTGGCCCCATGTATGTTATTCGGGAAGCGATGAGCCGATCGTGGTATCCGTTGGCAGTGGTATTTTGTCTTTGTGCTATGGTAGGCTGCCTGCCGATCTTTCAGGCAAATCAGCTTACTCAGGCGATCATCGACATCGGTTTCTCTGGCACTGACCTGAGCAAGAGTGTTTTCTTTTTCGGCTCGTTCGAGATTAACACACTGAAGTTTGTAATCGGGGTGATCTTGATGATCATCTCAGCCGTTGTAATTGTCGGTGGCATACAGCGCATCGGCAGCTGGGCAGGGAAAATGGTGCCGCTTATGATTGTGGTGTATTTCTTTTCGGTGCTGGCAATCCTGGTGCTGCACGCTGGCGAAATTCCCGCCATGCTGGCCATGGTCATCCGCGATGCATTCGCCGCGGAACATTACCGCGGAGAACCTGCCTTGGGTGGTCTGGTTGGCGGATTGATCGTTGCGGGCGTACGGCGGGCATCCTTTTCCAATGAAGCCGGCATTGGTACTGCTCCGATGGCCCTCGGGGCATCAAAAAGTTCAGAACCCATCCGTGAAGGACTGGTGTCCATGATGAGTCCTGCCATTGATACGCTGGTGGTCTGCACGCTGACAGCTCTGGCGATTTTGGTTACGGGTGTTTGGCAAACCAGTGATACCAACGGTGTATCGTTAACGGCTACCGCTTTTGAATCCTCTCTCGGCACAACAGGAAAGTTACTGCTGCTGGTGAGCGCCTTTTTCTTTGCGATAACTTCACTTTTCTCATACAGCTACTACGGTAACAAGGCGATCTCGTTCCTGGCGGGCGTGAAAGCCGGGCGTTATTACGATTACTTCTACCTGAGTACCATCATCATTGGTGCCACTGCCTCCATGCGTGATGTGATGAATGTGATTGACATCGCATATGCCATCATGGCTTTCCCAACTATGCTGTCGGGGTTTGTCTTGGCACCCCGGGTGATGAAGGAAGCGAGAAGCTACTTTACCCGCATGAAGGGTAACCTTTAGGAAGGGTACGGCACGGCCTGGTGATCACGGGTATACGGGTAGTGAAACAGGCCGTGCTCCTTGATGGCTTCCTGCACTTTCGAAGGCACATACTTTTCCCAACCCGGTTCACCTTTGCGAATCATCGCCAGCACCTGATCGGAAATGATGTGCAGGTTGTTCACATTAGCGTCGCGGATGTTTTCGAGCTTGTTATTATCGGTGAGATACCGGAACAAACCCCGCAGGTGGTTCGGAATGGTTTCTTCAAAATCCTTTAATGTAAACAGAGCATTTCCTTCCTTACGCCATGCCGGATAAATGTAGAGTTTCACGTTGCTACCAAACAGGTGACCAAAACTCTCCAGAATTCCGCCGCGGATATTTTCGTATGTCTTTTCTTCAAAAATTTTCTGCAGCGCATAGATGCCGAGAACGATGCCGATCTTCTTGCCCCGTGTGATGCCGGACAAGTATTGCACGAGGCGGTAGTACTCAAAATAATTGGAAATCAGTACCGTCTGGCCTAGCGAGCAGATGATGTCCGCGCGATGCATAAAATCGGATTCGTCAATGGTGCCATCGGTGCTCAGGTCATTCAGCGTGAGCTCGGTCAGTACTACCAACCGGGAGCGGTCTACGTCCGGCTCGTTCTTAAACTGGCGCCGGGACGTGAGCAGCATATCCACATTAACGTGCGTCACGGGCCGAAAACGACCGCGCAACACGAGGACATTCTTCTTATAAAGAGCTTCCGACGGCTGTAGCACAGTACCGTCCGGACCGAACATGGCTGCCTTGGTAAGTCCGTCTTTCACCAGTTTCAGAGCCAACAAGCGGTTGTCCACCTGGCTGAAGTCGGGCCCTGCCAGTCGAAACACGTCTACCTCCACGCGGCGGGCCGAGAGGCCGTCCAACAGTGTTGCCATTATTTCGGTAGCAGATGAGAGAAACATGCAGCCATAGAGCACGTTTACGCCTATCACCCCGATAGCCACCTGTTGCAAAAGGGGGTCGTTGTCATGCAATTTAACGTGCAGCACGCAGTCGTTCGGTTCGCTCTCCGGCCGTAATTGAAACCGCAGGCCAATCCACCCGTGGCCCTGGTTGGTGCGCTCATAATTCAGGGCTTCAACGGTATCCGCAAATGCAAAGAATCGGGTATCTGCCGTGCGGTGGGGTAACCGCTCCGGCAACAGCGCATACTCGTGGTCGAGCATTTTCATCAGCCGGTCTTCGCAGACGTAGCGCTCACATTGCCCATAGATGGCATCACTGAACTTCATGTCATACGCGGATATCGTCTTGGCTATGGTACCCGATGCACCTCCTACTTTAAAAAAGTTGGCGGCCACTTCTTGCCCTGCCCCGATCTCAGCAAATGATCCATAGATCGCTTTGCTCAGATTAATGCGCAGCGCCTTTTCCTGAGTGGATAGCTTCTTGACAGGTTCCATGTAGTCGTTCGACACAGTAAAGTACCGGATTATTTTCCTGAATTGGAAAACGAATTACCGGGTAGAATAGTTGTGCCCCGTTGAACTTTTGCAGGCCACGGCGGCTGTTTGAAAAGTTGGGGAGATGGTCTATTTTGCCGGCCCTTTCACAATTTCAATTTCATGGATAACAGAGGTAATTTCTCCGGGCGGACCGGATTCATACTGGCGGCGGCCGGGTCGGCAGTAGGCCTGGGTAACATTTGGCGTTTTCCTTACCTGGCAGGTCAAAACGGAGGCGCTATCTTCCTCTTGATCTACCTGGGGTGCATTTTGTTGCTCTGCTATCCGGTCATGGTGGGTGAAATTGCCATTGGGCGTGCAGCCAATAGCGATGCCTTTGGCTCCTACTCAAAACTTGGTGGACGTAAATGGGGTTTCCTGGGATTGTTTGGCATCCTGGCCGGCATTATGATCCTGTCTTTTTACAACGTGGTAGCCGGCTGGGCCTTCGGATACTTTTTGCATATCAGCTTTGGCGATCTGCTCAGCGAACCTGATTTCAGTGGATTTTTCGGTGCCTACGTCAACGATATTATTGACTTGAGTGGTTGGACCGGCTTTTCGAATTCCAACCTGATTTTCTCCTTGATTTTCATGGTGCTCACGGCCCTGATTGTAGCGCAGGGTATCCAAAAAGGCATCGAGGCCTCTAATAAGATCATGATGCCTTCTCTGTATGCTATCCTGCTTGGTATTATCGTTTACAGTCTGACGCTGCCCAACGCCATGAGCGGGGTGGCCTTTTATCTGATTCCGGAATTTAGTGAGCTTAAGGTGAAGACCGTTGTGGATGCGCTCAAGCAGTCGTTCTTCTCGCTCTCCCTGGGAATGGGTGCCCTGATCACCTATGGATCTTACCTCAGCAAAAAGGAGAATATTGCTTCGTCCGCTAAAGTGATCTCACTGGCCGACACCTCAGTGGCATTCTTTGCCGGCCTGATGGTCTTCCCACTCGTACACTTCCTGGCATTTAAACTAAACATTGAGCCGCAGCAAATCGGAACTTCCGGCCCTCCCCTGATTTTTGTTGTGCTGCCTCAGATCTTCCACGAGATGGGGCCGGTTCTCGGTCGCCTGATTGGTGGTTCCTTTTTCCTGCTGGTCTGCTTCGCGGCCCTCACCTCAACAATTTCGCTTCTTGAAGTGCCGGTGGCCTACCTGGTAGATCAAAAGAAGATGGAACGAAAGTCGGTGGTGTGGATGCTGGCCGGGTTGATTTTTGTTCTCGGCCTTCCCAGCATGATGAGTCAGGGCATGGTGGAAGGTCTGAACAAGCTTACTTTCTACCGGGGCCAGGATTTCCTCACCTTCATTTCCGACATGAGCGACATTTCCCTGACGGTGGGCGGCTGCCTGATGGCAATTTTTATTTCCCGCACCTGGGGCCTCGACAAGTTCGATGCGGAA
>CANGUI010000074.1 GCA_947457025.1 Flammeovirgaceae bacterium
AAACTCGATTTCATCGACTATCGGAATCGCCTTATCTTTTATCTTTTTGATGATGGGGCTCTTATCAGCAATGCCGGGACTCTTGATGACGAGATCGGCCGCCAAAATTTTTTCCTCCGTATGCTTTCCTTGCTCAAATGAGATATTTGCCGATTGCAAGTCGTGCAGGTAGTTGGGCTTTACAGTTCCCGCATCGGATACAAAAACCTCCCATCCCTTACGCTTACCAAGTAGCGCAGCACCAGTTCCGCTTTCTCCCGCTCCCAATATGACCAGCTTTTTACTCATCGCACTTTCAATAACGCCAGGGTGAGAATGGCCAGTAGTATTCCAACAATCCAAAACCGGGTTACGATTTTCGGCTCAGGAATATTCTTTTTCTGATAATGGTGATGCAGCGGAGCCATCTTGAATAGCCTGCGCCCCTCTCCGTACTTCCGGCGGGTGTATTTGAAATACGATACCTGCATAATCACGGAAAGATTTTCGATGAGAAAAATGCCGCAGAGCAGCGGAATCATGAGCTCTTTGCGAACGGCCAGAGCCAGCACGGCGATGATTCCACCAAGCGATAGACTTCCGGTATCGCCCATGAACACCTGTGCCGGGTAGGCATTGTACCACAAAAATCCAAGACACGCTCCCACAAATGCCGTGCAAAATATCACCAGCTCGCCCAGATTGGGAATGTACATGATATTCAGATAGGAACTAAAGTCTACGCGGCCGGAGAGATAAGCAAAAATTGCCAGTGTAAGTCCGATGATGGCCGATGTACCTGCGGCCAACCCATCAATGCCATCGGTGATGTTGGCCCCATTCGATACGGCCGTGATGATGATAATGACTACCAGAGTGTAAATCACCCAGGTAAAATCACGACTCAGGAATGGTGCCAGGGCATGGTAATCGAACTCATTGTTTTTGAAGAACGGCACGGTAGTCATGGTTGACTTAACATCCTGGTAGGCAACCTGGGTCATGGGATTAATCTCTGCAATGTGCTCGGTAGCCTCACTGAATGGTTTCTCCTGCCGCACTACCACCTGATCGTTGAACGACAACGTAATTCCAACTATCAAACCAAGACCAACCTGCCCAACAATCTTGAACCGGCCAGCAAGGCCTTCTTTATTTTTTAAAAATACCTTGATGTAATCATCGATAAAACCAATCAAGCCAAGCCAAACGGTGGCGATGATCAACAGGATCACATACACGTTATCCAGTCTGGCAAACAGCAGGGTCGGCAGGAGGATTGCACCCAGGATGACCAATCCACCCATGGTGGGTGTACCCTTCTTTTGGATTTGTCCTTCCAGACCAAGATCACGGATGTCCTCACCTACCTGCTTCCGCCTCAGGTACGCAATCAGTGCCTGACCAAAAGAAATCGTAACCAGAAGTGAAAGCAATGCCGCCATCCCTGCACGGAACGAGATGTATTGAAACAATCCGGCACCCGGAAAGTCAACCTGCTGGTGAAGATATTCAAACAGGTAATACAGCATCTGCTACTTAAAAAACAGTTTCAACATTCTTTCCAAAACTTCTTTATCATCGAAGGGGAGTTTCACCCCTTTTATTTCCTGGTATTTTTCATGCCCTTTGCCTGCAACCAACACGATATCTCGCTCTTTTGCCAGCATGCAGGCTGTCTTGATGGCTTCTTCCCGATCAGCCATGACGAGTGTTTTTTTCTTTTCGCTCGGGCTGATGCCGCTTTGGATCTCCCGAATGATATCGAGTGGATCCTCATCCCGGGGATTGTCCGACGTAAGCACCACTTTATCGCTGAAGCGACAGGCAATTGCACCCATCAGCGGCCGTTTGGTACGATCGCGATTACCCCCGCACCCAACCACCGTGATTACCTGCTCGGGCCCGGTGCGAAATTGATGAATGGTTTCAAGTACGTTTTTCAACGCATCGGGTGTGTGGGCATAATCGACAATGGCAGTTATCCGGGCTCCCGCCTTTACCAGTTCAAAGCGCCCCTCCGCACCCGAAAGTGACGACAGGCGGGTCAACACATCATCCGGTTGCTGACCCAACAACACAGCCGTTCCATAGACTGCCAGCAGGTTGTAGGCGTTGAAATCGCCAATAAGGCGAAACCAGACCGGACGATTATCTACGTCTAGCTCAAGACCATCTATTGTATTGGAAATAATTTTCCCCTTGAAATCGGCCAGTTTTTGCAGCGCATACGTTTTTTTAGCCGCCCGGGTATTTTGCAACATCACCATGCCGCGCTTATCGTCAGCGTTAACCAAAGCAAACGCATCACTTGAGAGGTCATCAAAAAATTTCTTCTTGGCACGGATGTAGTTATCGAACGTCTTGTGATAGTCGAGGTGGTCGTGGGTGATGTTGGTAAACACGGCGCCGGAAAATCGCAGCCCCGCGATGCGTTCCTGATCTATGGCGTGCGAACTTACTTCCATGAAGCAATGGGTACAGCCTGCTTCCACCTGCTGCCGGAGTAACTGCTGGAGCTGAATCGGATCAGGTGTGGTGTGTGTAGCCGGAATTTCTTTGTCCACAATTCTATTCACAACTGTGGATAACAGGCCACACCGGTAACCCAGTGCACCGAAAAGCTTGTATAACAATGTGGCCACAGTAGTCTTGCCGTTGGTGCCGGTAATGCCCACTAACGTAAGGGAGTGCGACGGATTATCATAGAAATTCGCGGCCATGATACCGAGTGCCTGTGCACTTTGTCGGACAACTACGTAGGTGATATCCTCCCGGATGATTTCGGGCATTTTTTCCAGTACGATAATCGAAGCTCCGGTCTGGATGGCCTGAGCCACATAGTGGTGGCCATCAGTCTGTGTGCCGGTTACCGCGATGAAGGCGTAGTCCTGCGCTACGTGCCGCGAATCAAAGGCAAGCCCGGCTACGTGCCGGCTCATATCTCCGGATGTGGCCGTGATGTGCACTTTATATAATATGTCGCGCAACGTTTTCATCCGAGACGTAAAAAAATCCGGGTTCCTTTACCACACCGACTGCCGGGAGCGGGTGATTGCTGAGCTACACGCCCGATCCCCTGATAACCAACCTCCAGGCCTGATTTCTCCAAAATGTAGAGGGCATCCCGAAAGGTCATGCCGGTAACATCCGGTACCCGATTTTCCTGCACCGGATTCTTCTTCCACGTCACCGAGTTGCCATTTCGTACGGCACGCACCCACTCCTCTTCGGTAGTAGAGTGGGTAGAAATTCCCAATTCATTTGCAAGGACGGTTAACTCCTCCTGGAAGCCGGCCCTGATGGTCGGAAGGACGCCGGGATCAAGAAGCCGCTTCTTGTCCATGGCCTGGTGCAGGTCAATGTCACGTGCATAAATATTATCAGCAATGTCTTTGAAAACCGGCCCTGCCACGTTGTTGCCGTACTGCTGCCAGCCTTTCGGATTTTTGATCAGTACAAGACACGTGTACTTCGGCTGATGAGCCGGAAAGTATCCAACAAACGAAGTCACGTACTTTTTCTCATACCGGCCATTCTCGAGGATCTGCGCCGTTCCGGTCTTTCCGGCGATGCGGTAGTGGGTGTTCTTCAGGTTCTGCGCCGTACCACGATCTACCACGCCTTCCAATAGCAGACGTAGCTGCCGCAGCGTTTTGTCCGAGCAGATACTGGTACACAGTACCTCGGATTCAAACGTCTGCACCTCCTGGTCGGCTTTCCGGATGGCCGTGACAAATAAGGGCTTGATCATTTTACCATAATTCGCCACCGCGTTGTACAGCGCAAGGGTATGGAGCGGAGAAACCTCAAACCCGTATCCATAGGCCATCCATGGCAAAGTGATGCCGCTCCATCCCTTGTCTGTTGGTCGTTTGATTTTAGGAACCGACTCGCCGGTAATTTGTAAACCCAGCGGTTTGGTGAAGTACACGCGCTCAACATGGCGCAGAAACTTTTCCGGTTGTAGACCAAAGTGTTTATCCACGAGTTTGGCCATAGCTACGTTAGAAGATAACTCGAAGGACTGCTGTACGGAAATTTTTCCAAATCCACCTTCATGGTGATCCCGGACCTTGCGGTTGTAAAAAAGGTATTCTCCGCGGCCGGTTTCAATGCTGTCGGTAAGGTCGATGTTGGTATCTTCCAGCAGTGCCATCAGGGTGACGAGTTTGAAGGTTGATCCGGGCTCAATTGATCCGCCTACAGCATGGTTAAAATGTTCAGAATAACCGCCTTCAACGGCTGACAGGTTGGAAACTGCTTTGATGTGCCCGGTGGCTACTTCCATTACCACCACAGTCCCCTCGTCTGCCTGGTGCATCTGCATGGCGCGGTGAAGTGAGGTTTCAGCTACATCCTGGAGATTGATATCAATCGTAGTGTGGATATCGAGCCCATCTACTGCTTTGCTCCCCTGGGCATCGTAGACCGGCTTCCAGGTACTGCCGGCAATTTTCTGAAACAGTGCTTCGCCATCGTTACCTGCGAGGTGTTTTTCAAAGCTGAATTCCAGACCGGCACCCTTATCGTCATCATTGATAAAACCGATAGTGCGGCGAGCGAGATTATGGAAAGGCCGGTATCGGAGATCGCGTTTCTCAAAAATGACCCCTCCCTTATAGCGCCCTTCTCGAAAGATTGGCCATTGCGTCATTTCCTTTTTTTCAAGATAATTGATCTGCTTCCGGTTGAGCATGATGTAATGACGACCCGCTGCACGCGTATCCACAAGCAGTCGCTTGTAGTCGGTGGCGGACCGATCCTGATAAAAGCGCGCGAGTAGCATGGCGAGTGAGTCCACGCCACGCCGGAACACCTCACCATTGCAGAGCGTAGGATCCATGGCCACTTTATAGAATGGCAGTGAAGTAGCCAACAAGCTGCCATTGTCCGAATAGATGTTACCGCGTGTGGCTTTGATCTTTCGATAAACGAATGAGATCTCCTCCCCCATCTTTGCCCACTCCTTTCCCTCCACGACCTGGATGTGCCCTACCTTCGCTGCGATGCAAACCGCAAAGATCACCACGCCCAGAAAGGCAAGGCGCACACGTATTAATATCGACTTCTTAATATTCACTTTTATCCACGATCACTTTAAAAGGCGGCACCATACTTTCTTCCAGTCCAAGTACTTTTACTCTGCGCGCAACTTCACTTTGCTTTCCGGCATACATCACATCTGCTTTGCGTGTGGTGTAGTCGGCACGTAAGTCGTCTACTTCGCTTTGCAGGCGGTTGGCCTCGCGTGTAGCCCGATCTGCGTAATGCGTATTGCTGATGTAGATGAGGGCCAGCACGAAGAAGAACAGGATACGGGGAAGGTAATGCATGGGAAATCCCGCTTCGAAATATGTCTCCAGTTTCAATTTCTTTTCGATACCCGAAAAAAGGCTCGTACCCGCGACTGATGCTTCGGGCCGCTCAGGATTTTCAATTTTTATCGTATTCTCTGCCATCTTCTATAGTTTCTCGGCTATTCTCAGTTTGGCGCTTCGTGCGCGATTATTTTTTTCCACTTCGTCCGCTCCAGCTTCAATGGGCTTGCGATTTACCGCACGCAGCGGCCGGATCGGGTTTCCAAAGAAGTCCTTTTCAAGGGTTCCGAACGGTTTACCCGTTTGGATAAAATTTTTGACCATCCGGTCTTCGAGGCTATGGTAACTCAACACTACCAGCCGGCCACCGGTAATCAGTACTTCGGCTGCCTGCACCAGGAATTCTTCGAGCGCCTTCATTTCTTCATTCACTTCCATGCGCAGTGCCTGAAAGACCTGAGCAAAGTATTTTTGCTCTTTACCGCGTGGCGCAAATGATTGAAGAGCACTTTTCAGTTCTTGTGTTTCCCGAAATGGCTGCCGGGTGCGTACACGCACCAAATGCGCAGCTGCTGTCTTCGCATTTTTGATCTCTCCGTACATGCCCAGCACTTTGTGAAGTTCTCGTTCGGAAAAAGTGTTCAGCACGTCTGCAGCCGTTGTCGGTGACTGCCGGTTCATGCGCATATCGAGGGGGCCGCTGTAGCGGGTGGAAAACCCGCGCTCGGCTGCGTCAATCTGATGCGATGAAACGCCGAGGTCCGCCAGAATCCCGCTCACCACCGTGACCTCATTTAACTTCAAATACCGTTTCAGGTATCGGAAATTGGTCGGACAAAATGTAAAAGAACGATTGTCGATCTTGCGGGCTTCTTCCCGTGCATCGGCATCCTGGTCAAAACCCAGAAGCCGGCCGGTGGTAAGCCTCTCCAAAATCGCCAGGCTGTGGCCGCCTCCACCGAAGGTGGCATCCACATAGGTGCCGGTCGGATCAATTTTCAAACCCTCCAGACACTCCGGCAACAGAACGGGCCGATGATACACGGAATTCATGCCCGTTTACTACCCCTTACCTGCTGCACATGAACCGCATTAATACCCAGGTATGCAGGCGGTCCTCACCTACTACAAGACCGGGCTCCTCCGCAATCTTGTTATCCGAAATCCCCTTGGGCTGCTGTACAATCAGCAAATGCGTTTCAGAACCAAAAGCCAAACCAGACGAAGCACACAGGATTCCGTTTTGCATTCCTTTGAAATTCGCTGCCCTTACTTTAGCCAGCATTGCCCGTACCGAAGAGAAAGCACCGGGTAGCCGAATATGCATTGCGAACCACGCCGCACCCGGGAAATCCCGCATAAACCCGTACATGGTTTTTGCTGCCTTCATATCGGGTTGCCGAAAAAAGACTGTCATAAATTGCCTCATACCTAAATCGTCATGCTCAACGAACAGCACGTAACCTGAGGTGCGATGTGTAGACCGGGTTGACTTTCGAAAATCCCGGCGTTCATCATCAGGTATTCAGGTAACGGTCTGCCAACTTTGACAACTCACCTGGGTCTTGAATAAGGTACTTCTCATAAACGGTGGGATTCCACACTTCAACCTTGGTGCCGGTGCCAACCAGCAACGCCTCTTTTTCAAGCTGGGCGTAGGTCATCAAATTCCGGGGCAGCACAAACCGGCCGGATGCATCCAGCTCGATCGTGACAACACCCGACAAAAAGTTCCGCTGGAGAGCGCGGTTCTCTTCATTGAATTCATTTAGTGCAGAAATTTTCGAGAAGACCTTTTTAAACTCCACCATCGGATAAAGCAAGAGGCACGGCTCGAAGCCTTTGCGGATCACGAGTTCCTGAGGATCACCCTCGGGAAGCTGCGCCTTGATCCGGGAAGGCAAAATCAGCCTCCCTTTGGCATCGAGCTTACACTCAAATTCACTGGTGAAGAAAGTCATGGACGTAGTGGTTGTCTTTTTCTCCTAAGCAAACATAGGCATTTTACACCACTTTACACCACTTTCATCCACTTTTTTACAAAAAATGGTTTTTTTTGACCGTTTTCAACACCCTTAAGGGAAAACCGCAACCTGTCACCGTCCCTCCTGGCTCCCATGGATGGATACTTTTACAGGCTCTGCCTGCGGGTTTGTTCATCTTTCACAGTTTGAGAAAAAATGAGTTCTCAGCTCCTTAGACAAATTCCAGAGCCGTGTGGCAAACGGGTGCCGAACGCGACAGACGAGATCGATCGCCCAACCTTTTATCACGCTAGGCTATACTTCTTTGCTGAGGTAATGATCTCTGGAAGTCTACTTTTGATGGAGGAAAGTCAGCAGTACCTGTAGCTTATCCCGAAATAACCCATTACTTCTTAGACGATCATCTCAAGACTATGCCACGCAGACACCAACCGGGAAAACACCGCGGTGGTCCAATGAAGCGGACACTCCACGAAAAAAGTTCTCTGCTTATGGTTTCTATACGGCTATTCGGAAATTGGGTGGTTCAAAAAAAGCTATTCAAATTCACAAGCAATAAATCTACTAAGTCGCAAAGTCCCCGAGAAAGTAACGGCTTAATTATGTGGTGCTCAGTCGTTTTCCTTTCTCAAAAAAGAAACCTTGTTCAAGGAGTTTTACCCATGATCAGGTAACGGGTTCTGACACAACGAATGAACTAGTAATCGGGACATTTTCCGATAGCGATAGTGCTAACTATATAATGAGTAGCACGAACAAACGTTAAAGATAACCTTTCATTATTGTCCGACTAAAATAGCCCTAAAAAGCCAGAGTTTCATTGGAGGAATTGACAAAAAATTGTGCTCTGATTTGAAGGGGTAGCTGGCCTCAGGCAACGATCAGCGGCGGGCTATTACTTTTACGCCAGGTAGCGTAAGTAT
>CANGUI010000075.1 GCA_947457025.1 Flammeovirgaceae bacterium
AGATCTACACCGGCGCTACATTGCGGCCCTACGTTCCGCTCGCAAATCGCTGATAGCCGATACCTTCAAAAAGGGTTGTCCACCGACAGCCCTTTTTTATTCCCCGCCCCTGGCCACAGCATAACCGCAGACATCTGCGCAAACCCGCTGGTGCGTGGTCGGCACCACCAAACTCCCGCAAACGAATCCAAATCGATAATCCTACTATATTGGCGGCACCAAACAGATCTCAAAATATGGCATTAACAGATGATTTTCAGGCGGCTGTCGCACAATCGCAACAGCTCACTAAACGCCCCGATAACGATGAACTACTGGAGTTATATGGACTGTTTAAGCAGGCTACCGACGGAGACGTCAGCGGTGAGCGCCCGGGCGGATTCGACTTTAAGGCGATGGCGAAGTTCGATGCATGGGCGGGTAAAAAGGGAATGGCTAAAGAAGATGCCATGAGCCGCTACGTTAACCTGATGGCGACGCTCCGGCAAAAGTATAGTTAGCGGTGTTGGTATTCTACGTTCCGGATCTG
This sequence comes from Flammeovirgaceae bacterium, assembly GCA_947457025.1. Taxonomy (GTDB): domain Bacteria; phylum Bacteroidota; class Bacteroidia; order Cytophagales; family Cyclobacteriaceae; genus ELB16-189. Next base: position 530 of record CANGUI010000075.1, read on the forward strand.
CCGGGCCGCCAGTTGCCCGAGGCGGAAGGCATTCACGCTACGCGCGTATTGCGACTGAAGCCCGGTGATGCGGTCACCCTCACCGATGGTGATGGCAGTTGGTGCCGCGCCCGTCTCACGGCTACGCACCCACACGTCTCGTTTGAGGTGGAAGAAGAAATCCGGGTGCCGCGCCCGCCACACGTTATCCATATCGCCCTGGCGCCCACCAAGCACCACGACCGCATCGAATGGTTTGTGGAAAAGGCAACCGAAATCGGCATTCAGGAGATCAGTTTCTTCCTGACAGCCAAGACCGAACGAAAATCGATACAACTCGACAGATTGCAGAAAGTAGCCATCGCCGCCATGAAGCAGTCGCAGCAGGCCTGGCTTCCGCAGCTGCGCCCCCTGCGAACCTGGTCTGATCTGCTGCAAGCTCCCGCCGGCGAGCGATTTATTGCCCACGCAGACCCCGCCCACGCGGTACTGCTCAGCCAGCTGGCACAGCCACGGCAACATTACCTTGTGCTCATTGGGCCGGAAGGAGATTTCTCCCATGCCGAACTGGAGGCCGCTATGCTCCACGGATTCAGGAAAGTATGCCTTGGCCCCCACCGACTGCGCACCGAAACCGCCGCCTTGGTCGCCTGCATGATGCTGAACGGCATCAATGCCTAGCCGGCGAAAGTGCCAACCCGGCCAATGTGGTATGCCGTCGGTCGGGTCTATCAGGTCATGAACAATCGCCACAGCGCAAGGCACTCACCCGCGAAGGAACTGTCAAAAAAGTGTTTTCGGGATAAGTTCTCTTTTACCTTTACAGTTGCATGACGGAAGACGAAGCCCGCAAACGAATCGGTGCACTCACCGAACAGATCAACCAGCACAACTACCTGTATTACGTGCGGGATAAACCGATTATCTCCGATTATGAATTCGACCAACTTCTCCAGACTTTAATCAAACTGGAGCAGCAGTTCCCACAGCTGCTGCTACCCGACTCACCCACCCAGCGGGTGGGCGGCACCATCACCAGGGAATTCCCATCCGTTGCACACCAGTACCCGATGCTTTCCTTGGGCAACACCTACTCCGAGGAAGAACTCCGCGACTTTGATGGCCGCGTGGCCAAGGGTCTGGAAGGAGCCGCCTACGAGTACTTTTGCGAACTCAAATTTGACGGTGTCTCCATCAGCCTCATCTATGAAAACGGTTTACTCACCCAAGCCATTACGCGGGGAGACGGCGTCCGCGGTGACAACGTCATCGCCAACGTGCGCACCATCCGTTCGATTCCACTGCGCGTAACGGCACCCGATGTACCTGCGCGTTTTGAAGTGCGGGGCGAAGTATTTTTGCCGAAGAAAGAATTTGAACGGCTAAACCGGGAGCTGGAAGAATTGGGCGAAGAAACCTATGCCAATGCCCGCAATACGGCGTCAGGCACTTTGAAACTGCAAGACAGCCGCGAAGTGGCGCGCCGTCGGCTGGATTGCTTCGCGTACTACCTGCTGGGAGAAAGCCGCACCAGCGTAACTCATGAGGAAGCCATACACCTCCTCGAAAATTGGGGCTTCCAGGTGTCGCCCACCTACCGCAAATGCCCAACGCTGGAAGATGTGGTTGCGTACATTCACCATTGGGAGAAGCGCCGCGCAGACCTGCCGCTCGAAACAGACGGCGTGGTGATCAAAGTGAACAACCTCGCCCACCAGCAGCAACTTGGTTTCACCGCTAAGAGCCCACGCTGGGCCATCTCCTACAAGTACAAACCCGAAAACGCCTGCACCCCCCTGCGCGGCATCACCTACCAGGTGGGCCGCACCGGAGCCATTACGCCGGTGGCCGAACTAGAACCCGTTTTTCTGGCCGGTACTACGGTAAAGCGAGCATCACTTCACAACGCCAACGAAATTGCGCGCCTCGACTTGCACGAGGGCGACTTCGTTTTTGTGGAAAAGGGGGGCGAGATCATCCCCAAAGTTACCGGCGTGGAGACCACGCGCCGCCGCCCAGGCGCCCGGCCTGTGTCGTACATTACCCGTTGCCCGGAGTGTCACGCCGAACTCGTCCGCAAAGACGGCGAAGCAGCACACTACTGCCCCAATGAAAGCGGCTGCCCTCCGCAGATCAAAGGCCGCATCGAACACTTCATCCACCGCAAAGCCATGGACATCGACTCACTGGGCGAACGCACCATTGGCATGCTGTATGAAAAAGGCCTGGTGCGCCACGCGGCTGACCTTTATCGGCTCACAAAAGCCGACCTTCTTTCCCTGGAAGGATTCAAGGATAAGTCAGCTCAAAACGTGCTGGACGGCATCGCCCACTCGCGCCAAATACCGTTCGAGCGCGTGCTGTTCGCCCTCGGCATCCGCTATGTGGGCCAAACCGTTGCCCAGAAACTGGCCCGCCACTTCAAATCCGCTGACCGCCTGGCCGCCGCCACGGTAGACGAACTGCTGCAGGCGCCCGAGGTGGGCGACATCATCGCGCAAAGCGTCTTTGCCTACTTCCGAAACCCGAACCGCCTTCACGAACTTCAACTCTTACAAGCTGCCGGCCTCCAATTCCAATCGACAGTTGCAGAGCCCGAAAAAAAGAGCGACGTACTCAGCAACCGCTCGTTCGTTATTTCAGGCGTTTTCAAACACTATGAACGCGAGCAAATACAGGATCTCATCGTAGCACATGGTGGCCGCGTGCTGAGCGGGGTTTCCGGTAAAGTTGATTTCCTGCTGGCAGGCGACAACATGGGGCCTGCCAAGCGCGAGAAGGCGGAGAAACTTGGCGTGAAAATCATCTCGGAAGAAGAATTCGAAAAAATGCTGAACGGCTAACCAAGTTTACTCCGCAACCTCGTAGTTTGCACACATGTTCCGCATGACCTTTTTGCGATGGCGTACCCGCGCAGCTCTCAGAAAAAACAAGAGCCTGCGTGCCAGTATCCCCTACGCGCAGGCCCAGTCGTTTGGTCTTCTGTTCACAGTAGAAGATACACAAAAACACCAGGAGGTAAAAAACCTGCTGCGTCTGCTACACCAGGATGGCAAAAGAGCCGAAGTGCTCGAGTTCCTGCCCCGGAAGAAAGAAAACCCGGAATTCATGTTCGATTTTTTCTCGCCGCAGGATGTATCCGTTTGGGGTGATATCACCTCCGATAAAGCAATCGATTTCGCCAACAAGCCATTCGACTACATTTTTTACCTCGATGAAGCGCCCAACCCACACCTGCTCTATCTTCTCGCACGCTCCAAAGCACACTGCCGGGTAGGCCGTCACATGCCGGCCTGCGAACCCTATTTCGAAATGATGATCGAGCACGCTGGAACCATTCGTGGCCTGTTGGATAACATGTTGAAATACACCCGTCAGCTCAAATGAAAAAACTATCCGGCACCGGCGTTGCCCTCGTTACTCCATTTACGACATCTGGTGCTATCGACTTCCCGGCACTCCGGAGACTGTTGCGCCATACCGCCAAGGGCGTTGACTATTGGGTGGTGATGGGAACCACCGGCGAGGCCTCCTCCCTCAGCAAGGATGAAAAAAAAGAGGTGCTCCAATTCATACTCGCCAACAACCCGGCGCGCCTGCCGGTGGTGTATGGTGTTGGCGGCAATAACACGGCACTCGTTATTGAAGAACTGAAAGCCACTGATACCGCCGGAGTAACCGCCCTGCTGTCGGTAAGCCCATACTACAACAAACCCTCCCAGGAGGGTATTTGCCGCCATTTTATCGCCGTTGCTGATGCCAGCCCAAAACCGATCATCCTCTACAACGTGCCGGGGCGCACAGGCTCGAACCTGACGGCATCTACTACCCTCCTGCTCGCCCGCCATCCAAACATCATCGGCATTAAGGAAGCTTCCGGCAATCTGGAACAGTGCATGGCCATAGCCCGCGATAAGCCCCCCGGATTCTTGCTCATCTCGGGTGATGACCTGCTTACCGTACCCCTGTACGCCATCGGTGCCGTTGGGGTGATTTCCGTTCTTGCCAACGCCTACCCGAATACTTTTCGAAAAATGACAACGGCTGCGGGGGAGCACGATTTCACCCGGGCGCAGAAGGCCCTTTTTTCTTTGCTCGACATCAACACTCCGATGTATGAGGAGGGCAATCCGGTGGGCATCAAAGCCCTGCTGTCGGAACTTGGCATTTGCAAGCCCCACGTGCGGATGCCGCTGGCGCAGGCGTCTCCGGCTCTCCAGGCCCGGATTCGCTCCTGGGCCAGGAAGAATCCCATTCGCTGACTTTGATTCCGGGCTACGTGCTGCCCGATACCCACAAAAAAAGGCTGCCCGAGGGCAGCCTTTTTCTATTTTCTTCGTTCAGCAGGGCTTATCCCTCCTTCGCTTTCATTTCCTGAATCTCAACGCGAATTTCCTGCGCCAGATTCTTCAAATCCTGCATGCCTTTGCGAACCCGTGTGCCGGCCGCACTATTTTGCTTGCTATAGAATTTCTCGATATCCGGCTCTAGCGATGCAATCAGGGCCTTCAGTTCTTCGTACTTTTTCATGGTTTAAGGGTTAGTAGTCTTCGTGTAGTCTTCTAATCGGAAAGCCAATTTATACAAAAAAAGCGTACAAATACAATACCTGACCGAGGTTTTTATAATGCCTTCGTTACCGACACAAGCTCCTCCTGCCGGTAAAACCCGCTGTCGAGCTTGATTTTCAGGGCGCTAAAGGCCTCCAATGTTCGGTTCACATCTTCCAGGGTATGGGCTGCCGTCGGGATAATCCGGAACATGATCACATCCTTCGGCACCACGGGGTAGATCACAACCGAGCAGAAAATTCCGTAGTTCTCCCGCAGGTCCATCGCCATATTGGCCGCCTCGCCAACCCCGCCCTTGAACAACACGGGCGTCACCATCGAGGTGGTGGTCCCCAGACTGAAGCCGCGCTCGCGTAGGCCGTTCTGTATCGCCCGCACAATCGTCCATAGTTTCTCGCGCAAGGCCGGCTGCGTACGCAACAACTCCAGGCGCTTCAACACACCCATCACCAGCGGCATCGGCATGCTCTTCGCATAAATTTGCGACCGCACACTGTACCGCAGGTATTTTAAGATCTTACGGTCGCCGGCCACAAATGCACCAATGCTGGCCATCGACTTGGCGAACGTAGAAAAATACAAGTCGATCTGATCCTGCACACCCTGCGCCTCGCCCGTACCTGCTCCGGTTGGGCCCATACAGCCAAACCCATGCGCATCATCTACAAACAGGCGGAAATTATACTGCTTCTTCAGCTCCACCACACCTGTCAGGTTACCCTGGTTGCCCGACATCCCGAACACGCCTTCGGTGATCACCAGAATGCCGCCCCCGGTTTCATTCGCCAGCTTGGTGGCCCGCTGCAGCTGCTTCTCGAGGCTCTCCATGTCGTTGTGGGCATACACGAAACGCTTGCCCATATGCAGGCGTACCCCGTCAATGATACAGGCGTGCGACTCCGCATCATACACAATCACATCCTTGCGATCTACCAGCGCGTCAATGATCGACACCACACCCTGATAGCCGAAGTTCAGCAGCATCACGTCTTCTTTCTGTACAAAAGCGGCCAGCTCTTTTTCCAGGCGCAGGTGGTTCACCGAGTTGCCACTCATCATACGGGCACCCATCGGGTAAGCCATCCCGTACTGCGCAGCAGCATCAGCATCGGTTTTGCGCACGTCCGGGTGATTAGCCAGCCCCAGGTAGTTGTTCAAACTCCAGTTCAGCACCGGCTTGCCATTAAAGGTCATGTGCGGGCCAATCTCCCCCTCCAGCTTCGGAAAAAAGAAATAATCATCAGGTAGGTGCGAGTATTTGGCCAACGGCCCCGCCTCCATGCGCAGCTTTTCAAATAAATCTACCATTGTGCTGTGGTGTTTCGGTTAAAATTTTCGCAAAAGTAACATAAATGCTTCGAAACATTACGCCCCTGTTCGGGCGTGGTTGGAGTATGGGTAACCATTTTTGGGCGCCATGTCCCCGCCTGCGGCGGGACCACCGGGCTGTACACGCCTACGCTTCGCTCCGGTGGCACCCGCCTGCGGCGTGGCCACTAAACCCTTCCCATCCCTTGGCGGGTGGCCCCCATCACCCGCGCTTGCCCGTGCCAACTAAACCGCTCCGGCCCGCCCGCCGCTGCCGGTAAAAATCATACAGCGGGCCCACTCAAAAAACCTATATTGAGCATCTTTGTAACGCTATGCCGAAAATCCACAAACTGCTTATTGCCAACCGCGGCGAAATTGCCCTGCGCATCATGCGCAGTGCCCGCGAACTGGGCATCCCCACCGTGGCTGTCTACAGCGAGGCCGACCGCCAGGCACTGCACGTCCGGTTTGCAGACGAGGCCGTCTGCATCGGGCCGCCCCCCTCGTCCCAGTCGTACCTGGTCATGGACAACATCATCGCCGCCGCCCGGCAAACCGGCGCCAACGCCATCCATCCCGGCTATGGATTTCTATCCGAAAATGAAGACTTCGCCCGGCGCGTCACCGAATCGGGTCTCATCTTCATCGGGCCCTCCGCCCACTCCATTGAACTCATGGGCAGCAAGCTGGCCGCCAAGGCAGCCGCTGCGAGTTTTAACGTGCCCCTGGTGCCCGGCACCTCCGAGCCCATCCGCGATGTGGAGGCCGCCAAAAAAATCGCCACCGAAATCGGCTACCCCGTGCTCATCAAGGCCAGTGCGGGCGGAGGAGGCAAAGGCATGCGCATCGTTCACCGCGAAGAAGACTTCCAGGAACAGATGGAACGCGCCATTAGCGAGGCAACCTCCGCCTTTGGCGATGGGTCAGTATTCATCGAAAAATACGTTACCGAACCGCGCCACATCGAGTTTCAGATCTTTGGCGATCAGCACGGCAACATGGTCTACCTCTTCGACCGCGAATGCTCCATCCAGCGGCGCCACCAAAAAGTCATTGAAGAAGCACCTTCCGCCCTGCTTACTCCCGAACTCCGCCGGAAAATGGGTGAGGCCGCCGTGGCGGTGGCAAAATCGGCCAACTATTTCAACGCGGGCACTGTGGAATTCATCATGGACGCCAACAAGAACTTCTACTTCCTGGAGATGAACACCCGCCTGCAGGTGGAACACCCGGTCACCGAAATGATCACCGGCCTGGATCTGGTAAAACTGCAAATCGCGGTAGCGGAAGGAGAACCCCTGCCCTTCCGGCAGGAAGATCTTTCCATTCGCGGCCACGCCATCGAGGTGCGGGTCTATGCAGAAGACCCGGCCAACAACTTCCTGCCCGACATCGGCACGCTGAAAGCCTTCCGCCGCCCGCAGGGCCCCGGCATCCGGGTGTATGACTGATTTCAAGAAGGTATGGCGATCCCCTTTTACTACGATCCGATGATTGCCAAGATG
>CANGUI010000076.1 GCA_947457025.1 Flammeovirgaceae bacterium
CGTGCCCGATTTCTCGGCGCCTACAACCACGTCCACCTACCGGATCGCATATATTCGCAGCACGGTCGAGTCGGAGGCCATACAGCCGGCCATCCAAACGGCGCTGCGGGAAAAAATCACGCAACTGACCGAACGGGGGCAGCGTGTGGAGCCGGTCGATTTCCCACTATTGAACTATATCCTGCCCGCTTACTATGTACTGGTAACAGCCGAGGCCAGTGCAAATCTGGCGCGGTATGATGGCGTGCGCTTCGGGCATCGCAGTAAACTGGCTACCGACATCCATAGTCTATACAAAAAATCGCGGGCTGAGGGGTTCGGTAAAGAAGTGCAGCGCCGCATATTGCTGGGTACTTTCGTGCTCAGTGCCCGGTACTACGATGCCTACTACACGCGGGCGCAAAAAGTGCGCCGCCTGATACGCGAGGCAACCCGCTCCCTCTTTCAGCATCACGACTTCCTGCTGATGCCCACCACACCCACCACGGCTTTCCGGCTGGGCGAACTGACTGATGACCCCGTGCAGATGTATCTGGCTGATCTGTACTCGGTACAGGCAAACGTTGCCGGAGTTCCGGCGATTTCCGTACCTTGCGGTAGTGATAAGCTGGGATTGCCGATCGGGTTGCAACTCATGGCGGATGATTTTCAGGAAAAAAAATTATTGGATTTTGTCAGACTTATTGAAACATATTAACGCCCCCCTGCGGGTAGTAGCCCTCGCGGGCTTGCTCATCATGCAGTTGCCGCTGCAGACGTGGGCGCAAGACGAAGAACCTGCGGCCGAGGATACGCTGGTGATTGCAGCCCTGGCCGACTCCGTGTTGTACAGCCCCGCCCTCCCCTACTCAGGCGAGTTCGTACCCGCGGGTGATTCACCAGAAGTGATCGCCGAGCGCCTGCGCCGCATTGAAAACACCATTCCGCTGACGTACAATGATCGCATCCACTCGTTCATCGACTTTTTTTTGATCAAAGATCGCGCCTATACGCGAATGATCCTGCGCAAAAAAGATCTCTATTTCCCGTTGTTCGAACGCTACCTGAAACAATACGGACTCCCCGATGAGTTGAAGTATCTTGCCATCGTGGAGAGTGGACTTAACCCGCGGGCCACCTCGCCCGCCCGGGCCGTGGGGCTTTGGCAATTCATCAGCAGCACAGGCCGCAACATGGGCCTGCGGCACGACTGGTTCACCGATGACCGCATGGATCCGGAAAAGTCAACCGATGCTGCGTGCCGTTTCTTGCTGCAGTTACATGGAATGTTCCAGGATTGGGAACTTGCCCTGGCCGCCTACAACTCCGGGCCGGGGACGGTGCGCAAAGCTATCCGAAAAGCCGGCTACAAACGGAATTTCTGGGATATTTACCCCCACCTGCCACGCGAAACACGCGCCTATGTTCCGCAGTTTGTTGCCATCATGTACGCGATGAACTATGCAGAAGCGCACAACATTTTTGAAGAAGCCCGGGAGGAAGTGATGCCTTTCGATACACTCCACATCCGGCGTTTCACCAATCTGGAAACGCTGGCGCATCTAACCGGTACGTGCCTGGAAGACATTCACCGCCTGAACCCCTGGATCGCGCATAACGCCTTACCCCAGAGCGGAAAGTTGTATGAGGTTGCGTTGCCGCAACATGCTATTGAGCGCCTGCGCGCTGATCGTGTAGCGATTCTGGATTCGGCCCACCGGGCCAAGCGCCAACAGGTGGAAGCGATGGCCCAAAAAGTCACCGGCGGTACATTCGGGCGTGAGATGATCGTTCATCGCGTTCGCTCCGGCGAGGTGTTGGGCGGCATTGCCATGCGCCACGGCGTGCGGGTGGATGACATCCGAAAATGGAATAACCTGCGTGGCAACATGATCCGGTCGGGGCAGCGCCTCACCCTTTGGGTATCGCCCTCGCACCCGGCAGCCACATCGCTGCGGTCTGCAAAAGAGCAAGACAGCCGTCAGGTGCTCGGCAAAACATATGTAGTACAACCCGGTGATACACTTTGGGACATTTCGCGGCGCACAGGCCTGACTGTAGAGCAGATCAAATCCCTCAACCAACTGCCCAACTCCCGCCTTCGTGCAGGGCAAACCCTGAAATTGGGCTAAGGGGCCGTGACGATTACCGCTGGCTGGCATTATTGTTTTGGTAACTTATCTATGATGCGCCTCATCCCCCTCCTGTTTGCCCTCGTCGTAGCAGCTGCCTGTTCGGACGAAAAAAATTCAGAAAGCCTTCCCCCGGCCACCGGCATCTCCGGCGACATGTACCTGGTGATGGACTCGCTGCAGTGGGAGGGCCCCCTGGGCGACCTGCTCGACTCTGTATTCAACGCTGAAATGCGCGGCCTGCCCCGCGAGGAGGGCATCTTCCGCACCCATTGGGTTGATCCCCGCAAGCTGAACTTCATCCTCAAGCAACGGCGCAATCTCGTCTTTGTTACGACGCTGGACGGTCGCGGTCAGGGTGCATCGGTGCTGCGAAAACTGTATAACCCCGAGTCGCTGGAAGTCATCAAAACCGACACCACAATTTTCTTTACCACGAAGCCGAATCTCTTTGCCAACGGGCAGGAAGTGATGTTTCTATTTGCCCGCACCGAGCAGGAGTTGATTGATAAGGTAGGACGGCACTCGCAGCGGTTGATTGAATATTTTAACCGAACCGAAATCACACGCCTGTCGAAGTCGCTGATGAAGAGCGGACGCCTGAAGGGTATGAGTGCCTGGCTGCATGAAAATTATCAGGCGGACTTGCTGGTGCCATTCGGCTACAAACTGGTAGAACGAAATCCGGAGTTCGTCTGGGTACGCCAGATCAATCCGCGCGATGATCGCGACGTTTTCATCGCGCGTACTCCTTACACCTCGCAGGATCAGTTTACGAAAGAAAACCTCATTGCCTTTCGCAATGCCGTTTGCGCGAAATACCTCTTCGAAGATCCCGATCTGCCGGACTCGTACCTCGTCACCGAAACCGAGATTCCGTTCGTCCCCGTGGAGGCCCGCCCGGTAAATTTCAACAAGCACTATGCCGTTGAGTTGCGGGGCCTGTGGCGCACCAACAACAAATCGATGGGAGGGCCTTTTGTTGGCTTTGCCCTGGTGGACGAAGCCGCGCAGCAGTTTTATTACATTGAAGGATTCACGTTTTCACCCGGGCGCGAGCAGCGCGAGATCATGCGTGAGCTCGAAGCCATCCTCTCCACCTTCCGACTGAGCACCGAAATAGCCAGGTACCCCCCCGACAAAGCGGCCCCCTGACGGCATCCACCATGAGGACAGCAGTCCGACAATGTTTTTGTAAATTGCCTCCTTATGGCTGGAAAAATCAGAAAACAGGATGCCCTTCACTATCATACGCATGGGCAGCCCGGCAAGATTGAAGTAGTGCCCACCAAAAACCTGAACACCCAGCGCGATCTTGCCCTGGCGTATTCGCCCGGTGTTGCCGAACCGTGTAAAGAGATTGCCGCCCATCCTGAAGAAGTCTACAAGTACACCTCTAAGGGCAATCTGGTGGCCGTGATTTCAAACGGTACTGCCGTACTGGGACTCGGTAACATCGGGCCCGAAGCATCTAAGCCGGTCATGGAGGGAAAGGCGGTGCTGTTCAAAAAGTACGCCGGCATCGACAGCTTCGACATTGAAATCAACGAAACCGATCCGGATGCCTTCATCAAAATTGTAAAAGCGCTAGAACCCACCTTCGGTGGCATTAACCTGGAAGACATCAAAGCACCGGAGTGTTTTAAAATCGAACGCACCTTGCGGGAACAAATGCACATCCCGGTGATGCATGACGACCAGCACGGTACTGCGATCATTTCGAGTGCCGCCTTGCTGAACGCACTTGAACTGGTGAACAAAAATATTGCCGACATCCGGATTGTGATTAACGGTGCAGGCGCCGCCTCGGTATCATGCACAAAACTCTACATCGCCCTCGGCGCGCAGCCCCGCAACATCATTATGTGCGACAGTAAGGGCGTAATCCGCCAGGATCGCGAGGGGCTTGACGACATCAAAGCAGCGTTCGCAACAACGTTACCCGTTTATACCCTCCAGGAAGCCATGCAAGGTGCAGATGTGTTCGTGGGCCTGTCCGTGGCTGACATCCTCACGCCCGAAGATCTGAAGGCCATGAATGCCGATCCGATTGTATTTGCTCTGGCCAATCCCAATCCTGAAATCGACTATCAACTGGCGGTGAAAACCCGTGAGGACCTCATCCTGGCCACCGGCCGCAGCGATCATCCCAACCAGGTAAACAACGTGTTGGGGTTTCCCTACATCTTTCGCGGCGCACTCGATGTGCGGGCCAGCGAAATCAATGAACCCATGAAACTCGCTGCCGTTCGCGCTCTGGCTGCACTGGCAAAAGAACCCGTTCCCGATTTCGTTGCCAAGGCATATGGTGTGGACAAAATTCAGTTTGGGCGCCTCTACCTGATCCCAAAGCCGATGGATACCCGGTTGATTTCCATCATCTCTCCAGCTGTAGCGAAAGCGGCAATCGACTCGGGTGTAGCCCGCCATCCCATTACCGATTGGCTTGTCTATGAGGAAGAGTTGAAGAAGCGGATTGGTATTGATCGCAAGTTCATGTCCAATGTCATCAATCGCGCAAAGCAAAATCCGAAACGGGTAGTTTTTGCAGAGGCCAATCACCACAAGATCCTGAAAGCAGCACAGGTATTGCGCGATGAGGGCATTGCCCAGCCGATTCTGCTCGGCAACCGTCCCGAGATTGAAGCGCTGTGCAAAAAGCACCAGCTCGATCTGTCGGATTGCCCGATCTACTACCCGCGCGAAGAGGAGCAGTCGGTGGAACGCTATGCCGCCTTATTTTACGAGAAGCGGCAGCGTAAAGGACTGACCTACACAGACTGCTTAAAGCGCCTGCAAGACCGCAACTATTTTGGCGCCATGATGGTGGAGACGGGCGATGCCGATGCGCTGGTATCGGGTCTTACCAAAGACTACTCGGAGACCATTTTACCATCCCTGCAAATTATCGGTACGGCGCCTGATGCACGCCGCGTTGCCGGCATGTATATCGTGATGAGCAAGCGTGGGAATTTCTTCTTTGCCGACTGTACGGTGAACGTTGATCCGCGGCCGGATGAACTGGTGGATATCATCGGGCTCACGGCGCGTGGAGTGCGTTTCTTCAACGTCGAACCACGTATGGCGGTGTTGTCGTATTCCAACTTTGGATCGAATAAGGGCGAGATCCCGCAGCGGACACGCCAGGCCGTGCAACTGGCCCGCGAGAAATACAAAGATCTGATCGTGGAGGGTGATATCCAGGCCAATATCGCGTTGAGCACGGATATTCAACGCGAGGTTTATCCGTTCAGTGCCCTGGCGCAGGAGGGTGCCAACACATTCATCTTCCCGAATCTGGCAGCCGGTAACATTGCCTACAAACTGCTGATGGAAATCGGAGGGGCCGAGGCCATCGGCCCGATACTGCTGGGCATGAAGAAGCCGGTACATATTCTCCAACTGGGCAGTTCCATTCAGGAAATCGTAAATATGGCCGCCATTGCCGTAGTGGACGCCCAGCTACACGAGAAGAACATGCATTTGTAATAGCCGTTCTTTTGTAACTTACCCTGTTTAACAGACGGCACAGATGATTGCTTTTTTACATGGACGTTTAGTTGCGAAGGAGCCCACCCACGTTATTTTGGATGTGAATGGTGTGGGCTATCAGGTAAACATATCGCTGCAGACGTTTTCGGATATCCGGAACGAGGAGGTGCTGCGCCTGAGTACCTACCTGCAGGTGCGGGAAGACGCCCATGTGTTGTATGGTTTTGCCACCGAGGCCGAACGTCAGATGTTTTTGCATTTGATTTCCGTGAATGGCGTGGGGCCTTCCACCGCATTGGTGGTGTTAAGCTTTATGGCGCCGGCAGATTTAAAACACGCTATCGTATCGGAAAATGCAGCTGCCCTGCAGGCCGTTAAAGGCATAGGCGGAAAGACCGCTCAGCGGCTGATCCTCGAGCTAAAGGATAAGCTTCGCAAAGAGGGTATAGAGGATACCGGGTCGCCTCAGCCGGTGTACAATAAAATGAAGCAGGAGGCGTTATCAGCGTTGCTGACCTTGGGTATCGCCCGGCCTGCAGCAGAAAAAAGCATTGACCAGGTACTCAAGAAAAGTGGTGCGGCCATCACGTTGGAAGAGTTGGTAAAGCAAGCTTTGAAAAACGCGTAGTACACTTTGAACCTGACCCTACCCCGAAAACACCCTGCTCCGGTGATGGCCCTGCTTTTGGCCATCTTTGCCCTCGGCACCGAGGAGGCGGCGGCGCAGCGTCAAGATACTACACGCCGTGACTCTGTGAAAACGCGCATCAATCCATTTCGCCCGAGCTACCGCCCGGCCGACCGGTACGGCGATCCTTTTTCCAATTACACCACGTTCTCTCCTTTCTTTCTGAAAGACCCGAAGAGCCTCCGCCTGGATGTACAGATCGACTCCAGCATGAACTATTCCATCAACGAAAAAATCGGCACTGTCACGTTCCGTCCGCTCTCGGCCATCTCTTTTGAGGAGTTGGGCCAGCAACAAGACCACCTGCTGCGCAAGGAATATTGGCGGTCAAAGAGTCAGGCGCTGGATGGAGAGAGTGCTGTCAGTGGCCGCAACCTGCTGCCGAAGCTGTACATCAGCCCGGTACTCGACCGCATCTTTGGCGGCAGTTATGTGGAGATTATTCCTCGCGGAAACGTAACTCTCGACTTTGGCGGTGGCTGGCAAAAGCTGGAAAACCCGCTGATCGCGATACGCCAGCAGCGGAACGGCGGTTTTGAGTTTGATCAGCAGATCAACCTGAACGTAACGGGCAAGATTGGTGAAAAGATGGCGGTGGTAACCAATTTCGACAATAACAATTCTTTTGATTTTCAGAATAACTTTAAAGTAGATTACACCGGCTTCAAAGAAGACGTGTTAAAGAAACTTGAACTCGGTAACGTCAGCCTGCCGCTGAACAACAGCCTGATTACCGGCGCGCAGAATCTATTTGGGATCAAGACGCAAATGCAATTTGGCAAACTGTTTGTCACCGCCATTGCCACCACGCAGCGCGGCAAACAATCAGCTGTGGAAATTCCAGGCAGTGTCGGAGCATCGGGCCAGGGGCGTCCTTTTGAAATTGTTGGTTCTGCCTACGATGAAAACCGGCACTTTTTTCTGGCCCACTACTTCCGCGAAAATTATGAAGACTGGCTGAGCACACTGCCACAGATCACCAGCGGCCTAAACATCACGCGCGTAGAGGTATATGTGCTCAACCGGCAAAACGATACCCAGACACAGCGCAACATCGTAGGCCTGATGGATATGGGCGAAAGCCACAAAATTTACCGCAAAGACCTGTTGAGTGCCAATGTTCCGGACAGCTCCGCCGCAGCCAACGAAAGCAACAACCTGTTCTCGCGCTACCTGGATAACCTTCAGCGGCGGGCCGACACCATCTCGTTTATTCTGGAAAAGGAACTCGGCTTCCGCGCCGGTACGGATTTCGAGCGGATCAACAGTGCCCGCCGGTTGTCCCCGACGGAGTTTACCTTCAACAAAGAACTGGGTTACATCACGCTGCAGCGCAAACTCCAGAATGACGAGGCGTTGGCGGTTGCCTTCGAATACACGCTTAACGGCCGCCGCTATAAGATTGGCGAGTTAACGGAAGATTACGCCAACCGGAACGCCGAAGATGTTATCTTCCTGAAGTTGCTGAGGCCGCGCAAAATCAACATCAAAGACGCGCAGGGGCGCATAATCCCCACCTGGGATTTAATGATGAAGAACGTCTACAGCTTAAATGTA
>CANGUI010000077.1 GCA_947457025.1 Flammeovirgaceae bacterium
ACGCTCATTTCCGGCCGCGGCACCTTTGTTGTTTCCGTTTGACGTGGAATTGTAAGTGTGAAGGTGGACCCTTTACCTAAATGTGTCTCCAAAGAAATGGTGCCTCCCAGCCGTTGACTTAATTCTTTAATGATCCAAAGACCCAGGCCTGTGCTAGTCTCACCCGCTGTGGGCTGAGCCGAGAGTTTTTGAAATTTCCGGAACATCAGAGCTTGGTCATCGGCGCTGAAACCGGGCCCTTCGTCTCGTATGGCTATGGCTATGGCGTCCGCCGCCACGCTCGTCTTGAGAAAGACCGTAGTATTTTCAGAAGAAAATTTGATCGCATTACCCAACAGATTTTCCAGGATGCGGTTCAGCAGTGTGCGATCAGTATGGAAGATCACGGGCTCAGGCCTCTCGTAGACGATTTGTATCTTTTTCCGTTCGGCCAGCACCCGGAACTGTAGAATTATAGTATCAACTACAACGGGCAAAGAAACGGCCTCTGGGTGCTGTTCCAGTTCATACTCCAGATTTCGCGTGTCAATAAGGTTGCGGATCATGCCGAGTCCGTCAGCCACCAGCTGGTGGATATGGTTGACGTACATTTTTTGCTTTTCCGAAAGGGGTTCTTCCAGAGCCATCAGGCGGGTGAGTGCGAAGATCCGGTTAAAGGGGCCCTTTAGATCATGCGACACAATGCTGCTGAGTTGCTGCCGTTGCCGGAGTATTTCTTCATGACGGAGGTTCTGCTCCCGGATTTCCTGTAAATGTTGTTGGATTTCGCGACTTTGTTTTTCTAGTACTTGCTGCTGCCGGCGCCATTTGATCGCCAGGCGCGTTAACACCAGCACAAGAAGTGCGAGCAATACTACCAATGAAAAAATAGTCGCCTGGGGCGTCATATCTGCAGATTAGAAACGGAGTTTAAATTCCTCACGGTGATCCACTGGAATCTGTAAGGGTAACCCGTTTACAGTGACTTTTAAATTACCTACGTACTGAATTTGATATTTTTTACCGCCAAACAAACCTTGAAGTGCATCAGCCAGTCCGAATTCCTTCAGGTTGAGTTGTACCTCGAGTGGCACGGTAAACTCACTATTACCGGCAGCTACAGTTGATAATTGTTGATCGATACGGGCTGCTTTGCGGTTGTCTACCAGAACATCTATGGTTGCCGCGCGCAGTTTCAGTCGGGCCCGGTTTGGATTAAAGAATACGGCATTCCCCGCCAGCACCGTGCCAGCCGCCCCTTTTTGCAGCTGCACATTTTCTACGCGCACCAGGGTAATTTGCTTTTTGGGCATACAACCGGCCAATGCCGAAACCCCCAGGATGATGACCAGTAACTGTTTCATTCGCGCTAAATTTGCACCGTGGAAACCAGACTACAAAATTCATTCCCCATTATCGCCGCCGGAATTGCCGACCATGGGTACGCCATCGTGGACAATTTCCTTACCGGGTATGAAGTTGACCGGATTCTGGCACTCGACAGTTTTGCGAAAAATGATGGATTCCGTCAGGCCGGAATCGGCAAGCACCGCAACTATCAGGTAGATGAAGCCATCCGGGGCGATCAAATCCAATGGCTCCACTATGACTCGGCTCATGACCCAATCCGGGTGTATCTTGACCGCCTGCATGCCTTGCGTGTTTTCCTGAAGCAGGCGCTGTTTCTCAGCCTTGTTGATGTGGAGGTTCATCAAACCATCTATCCTACCGGCTCCTATTACAAACGGCACCTCGATCAGTTCAAAAAAGATGACCACCGCCGCCTGTCGGTAATATGTTACCTCAATCCGGATTGGTCTGAACGAGAGGGTGGCCAGCTTCGGATCTATCTGCCCAATACCTATGCGGATGTACTCCCCCTGGCCGGTCGCCTCATCTGTTTTCGCAGCGATCTGCTGGAGCATGAGGTGTTGCCCGCCACCCGCCCTCGACTGAGCATTACCGGGTGGATGTTGGATCAACTAGCCGAACTTCGACACTTGTAAATGAATGGCCGGCCGCCGCATACGCATAACGTACGGCCATTCACTGCAAGCGCTTGCATAAGGGCATGATGGCGGCTGGTTGATCAGATGCCTGTAAAAAAAATTTTCGTCAGGGATGTAATTTAGGATCACTTAAAACAACATATACGCCAACCCATATCGCCATGAGGTGTTCTTTCAGGTCTGTCTTTTTCTATTTGCTGGTTGCCAGCATGACTTGGGTACCGCTGGCCGGCCGGGCCCAGCCGGACGCTGCGATCTTATGGAAAGTAACATCTGCTGAACTGAGTGAACCCTCCTATTTATTGGGGACCTATCACTTGCTGACGGATAGCTACTTCCATACACTCTCTGAGGCACGTGAGCCTTTTGCCCAGGCAAGCGCCATTGTAGTGGAAACGGTGATTGATTCCTCCCGGATTTCGGGGCTCGCGGGGCACATGATGATGCCAGGCCAAAAACTATCCAGACTGCTTAGCGCGGCAGACTTCGAGCGGGTGTCTGACGAGCTCGCCCGGGTGTCGGGCATGCAGCTGGCTCAACTAGATATGATGAAGCCTGCCACGGTCGCGATCTTAATTACGATGGGATATGCCCAGCTGGCCATTCGCGAAACGCTGCGAAAGTATCCCGGCAACCCGATGGACTATCACGTAGCTGCTACTGCAAAAAGATTGGGGAAAACGGTTACCCAGCTCGAAACCATGGAGGAGCAGTTCGCCATCCTGTACAATACATTTTCAATCGAAGAGCAGGCACGGCAGTTGGTGGCTCTGGTCGATTATAAAGAACTAGCCGCCGCCGCTCAGGGCAAACTGCTTGACCTGTATCTTGCCCGCGATATCCACGGACTTCATGCCTATGCGGAACAAATGCCTGAGGATTTCGGGGACTCAGATTTTTTGTTGAAAAACAGAAATGAAAAATGGATGAGGGTGCTCCCGGCCTTAATGAAGCGCGAATCGCAATTTATTGCAGTCGGGGCTTTGCATTTGCCCGGCCCAGATGGGTTGATCGCACGGTTGCAACAAGCCGGATTTCAGGTTGTGCCGGTAACACCCTGACCTAAACCTGAACCGGTGGAACGAGTTTTTTCCGATCAACTGAATCAGTGCCGGGGCATCATCTTCAAGGTGATCCGCTTGTATGTGCATGACCCGGAAGACGAGAAGGACTTATTTCAGGAAATCGTGTACCAGGCGTGGAAGTCGTATCCCCGTTTCGATGGGCGATCCAAATTTTCAACCTGGCTGTATCGGGTGAGCCTGAACACGGTGCTCACCTTCAAACGCAGACCGGCACCGATTGATCGGGTAGCGAATCTTGAACGCGTGGGCGGCACCAGCGATCCGTACGAAAAGCGTGAAGCAACCGAAGCGTTGTATCAGGCTATACGGGCGCTGGGGGAGATCGACCGCATGATTGTTACGCTGCATCTCGATGGCTATACCAACGAGGAGATTGCCGAGATTTCCGGCCTCTCCAAAAATCATGTGGCGGTGCGCCTGCATCGCACAAAGGAAATACTGACAAAAAGATTAAAAGATCCTGAGGTATGAATTTACATGAAGTGTGGAGAAAACTGGAAGTGGAAAAACTGGAGGTCGATCATCCATCCCCGCTCAATCCTTGGGCTGCGAAATCAAAACACCCGATAGCGAAATTGAAATCTGCCTACAAAATGACTGCGCTTTTTTCGCTGGTATTCCTGATACTTTGTGTTGTCTTGTTTTTCCTGATCGACCAGTGGGTGGTTCAGGTTGGGCTGCTCGCCACCAACGTCAGCTTTCTATTCGGTTTTGTGACCAACTTTTCGATGTTTCGAAAAATCGATAGAGGATTACCGATGGATGGCAACGTGAGAATGGCGTTGCAGAACACGTATGATTACATCCGATCAAACATCCGTTTTCAGGAACGCACTGCGCTCTTTTTTTATCCGCTTTCCGGATCTGCCGGTTTTATGGTGGGCACAGCAATTACGGGCGCAGATGTGTGGGCATTATTACAGCTGCCGGCGGTGTATTGGTCGCTGCTCGCGTTTGCCGTGATCATCACACCAGTTGGGTGGTTGTCCACCCGCTGGATGTACAAAGTCTCTTATGGCGTCTGCCTGGCACAACTTCGCGATTTGATTGCGGAGCTGGATCAACCGGTAGAAGAGTAGGCCGACTTTAGCGGCAAGTTCCCTTGCCCGCCTAAAAAAGCGAAAGCGTACCTGTGCGCTGAAAGCGCGTGAGATCGTAGGGCGGAAAATCGCATCCTTCAAAGTACTTCCGCCGGGCTGCTCGAAAAAGCTGCTCCATACTGTCAGCCTGCGCACCCGTTCCGCGTAAGCGGCGGCCAAATTGCGAGTCATTCACGGTTCCGCCGTGCAGGGCGCAGATCTGATTCCACACCTTATGAAAGCGTTCAGGAAAATTCCGACGCAGCCAGTCTTCAAATACACTCCCGATGGAACCGTTGAGGCGCACGACTTGCATGCCGGCACCCACGGCGCCCGCCTCACGGGCAGCTTTCAGGATCGCGGGCACCTCATGGTGATTCAGCCCGGGAATCATCGGGGCACACATCACCCCGGTTGGAATGTTTTTCTCAGCCAGTGCGCGGATGGTTTGCAGGCGCTTCGCCGCACTGGCGGTACGCGGTTCCATTTTGCTGCGCAGTTCTTCGTCCAGTGTGGTCACCGATATGTAAACATGAACCAGGCGCTGCGCGGCCAGATCCTGCAGCACATCAAGGTCGCGAAGGATTAGGCTGTTTTTGGTGATGATGCTGACTGGATGACGATGGTACGCCAGTATGATCAGCACAGCGCGCGTGAGCCGGTAGGTGCGTTCCAGGGGTTGATAGCAGTCGGTGTTACCACTGAGGGATATTGGTGCCACCCGCCAAGAGGGGCTGTACAGGTGTTTCTCCAGCAGCCGCGGTGCATTGCGCTTCACGATGATCTTGCTTTCAAAATCAAGCCCCGCGTTGAACCCGTAGTACTCATGCGTGTTTCGCGCATAGCAGTAGATGCAGCCGTGCTCGCAGCCCTGATAGGGGTTCAGGGAATACGTCATCCCGAGATCGGGGCTGGCAACGTGATTAACAATGGTGCGGGCCTGCTCTTCAAAAACCTGCGTGGCGGGTTTATGCCGGTCAGGCTCATCTAATCCCTCGGGAAAGTCGGTGACATAACGCGCCCGCACAAACCGGTTAACCGGATTGATTTGCGCACCGCGGCCGTTGAGGTAAAAGTCATCCACGCGGCAATATTGCTAAATAATTTAGCAATACCCAAAAATGCTGGGGCTCTTGCTTAGCTGAGCACGCGCTCGCTGATGGTACCGGTTTTCTTGTTTTTCAGAATCACCTTTCGGGCGCCATAGTGGGTCATTTCTTCCTTCACGAGGTAATGGTCTGCATCGTACTCAACCAGGTGACTGTCTTTGCTCACGCCCGTGCGGCCGCGCCAGATGTCGAGCTGCACAGGCTCCCACAATTTCGTTTTGGCCGAGCGGTAGGCTGCATCAAGCACGGCGTTCACAACATAGCCATCATAGAAGGTTTCTTTTGGCTGTGTGCCGCGCTCCATGGCGTTGAACATGTCGGCAAACATGTGGTTGTACCCCAATTCATTCAATTCATCCCCCACCGGAAACAGCCAGCCGGTATTGCTTTCTGCTTTTTCCGCCACATAGTCTGCCCCCTTGCCGGTGGTAAACATCTCAAAGCCGGTGCGCAGAAAGCTGTTCACCCAGATTGTCCCTTCGGTACCCATTACCTCATCGCGCAGGTCGAGGCCCCCGCGGAATGTCCAGCTCACTTCGAACTGGCCGATGGCGCCGTTCTCATATTTCACCAACCCAATGGCATGGTCCTCTGCCTCGATGGGTTTTACCTGCGTATCGGCCCAGCACATCACTTCCATAGGGCGAATATCTTTGCCGATGTAGCTGCGCGTAATTTCTACGCAGTGGCACCCCAGATCAAGAATACAGCCACCGCCGGCCTGTTCAAGATCCCAGAACCAGTCGCTATGCGGACCGGGGTGCGTTTCGCGCGACTTTGCCCATAAGATCCGGCCCAGTGCTCCGTTCTTCACGCTCTCATGAGCCTTCAGAAATTTGGGGGTGTACACCAGGTCCTCCAGATAACCATTGAAGATGCCCGCTTTTTCCACGGCCTCTAGCATGCGCTTTGCCTCGGCCGCGTTGCGGCCCAGGGGCTTGGTGGTGATCACCGCTTTCTTGTGTTTGCAGCACAGCAGCACAGCCTGCTCATGCAGGTTGTTGGGCAGCGAAATACAAACTACCTCCACCTCGGGGCGGGCAATGGCGGCTTCCATGTCGGTGGTGGCAAACGGCACGCGGTAGTCAGCCGCAAATTTTTTTGCACTCTCCTCGCGGCGTGAGTAGACGGTAACAACTTTGTCTTTGCTGCGGTAACCCTGCAGCGAGTCGGCATAAAACCGGCCGATAAAGCCGGAGCCAAGCATGGCAATATTCATAGTATACGTGTTTTGAATCAGTTCCCAGTATCGAGGCCAGTGGTGGCGACCGCTACATCACACCGCTTTGATTTCTTTTTTCTCCCGGAAAAATACAATGAAGTAGACCAACACCGCCAGTGCAATGTACACCGGCACCCACCAGATCGCAGGCCAGTCTTTCACGCCATTGGCTGTATAGAAGTCGGTAGTCTCTCCGGAAAAGTAGGTGCCAATCACCATTCCGGCACCATAGGTGGCGAATGTGAACAGCCCCTGCGCTGCATTTTTGATTTTTTCACCTGCCTTCTTCTCGGTGTACATGTAGCCGGTTACGAAGAAGAAGTCGTAACAGATGCCATGCAGGATAATGCCGGCATAGAGCATCCACAGGTTGGCATCCACATTTCCATATGCGAAGCAAACGTAGCGCAGCGTCCAGGCCAACATCCCCAACAGCAACATGGCTTTTACGCCAACCCGGTTAAACAGAAAAGGGATCGCCAGAATGAAGACCGCCTCCGACACCTGCCCCAGAATCATTTTGCCAGCCGCATTTTCCATGCCTGCTTCATTGAGAAAAACATTGGCAAAACTGTAGTAAAAACTCAGCGGAATGCACACCAGAATGGCGGCAATAAAAAAGATCAGGTAGGATTTGTCTTTGAACAGTACGAACGCCTCCGTGCCCAACGCTTTGGAAGCCGCACCCTCCACTTTTCCCTTAGGCGGTGTATTGGGCAGCACAAAGCTGATTACCCCAAGCCCCAGCGAAGCAACCGCTGCCATGTGAAATGTGGCCGGGGTTTTTTCAATACCCAGAAAACCAATCATCAGTCCCGCAAGGACCCAGCCCAGGGTTCCAAACACGCGGATCCACGGAAACTGCCGGCCCGGGTCAGACATCTGGCCGAAGGCAATGCTATTCGAAAGCGCAATGGTAGGCATGTACAACAGCGCGTACACCAGAATAATCCAATAGAACGCTGCATTGTTTTGCACCTGTGTGGCTACATACAACAGTACGCCACCCCCGAGATGCAACACCCCCATGATGCGTTGAGCTGCAAAGAATCGATCAGCCACCAACCCCACAAAAAACGGGGAGATCATCGTGGCCAGCGCCATCGCACTGTAGGCTGTACCAATTTGTGTACCGGACGATCCAAGGTATTCGCCCATGTAGGTGCCCATGGTCACGTACCATGCCCCCCAGACGAAATACTCCAACAACATCATCACCGAGAGTTTTGTAAAGACCGCTGCTTTCATACGAAAAAACTGTTATGCGGGATGAAGGTAA
>CANGUI010000078.1 GCA_947457025.1 Flammeovirgaceae bacterium
CGGAGTCCATCTATGTAGGTAGTTTGCTCGGGCAAAAGATGGTCATCAATGAGTTTGTGGCCTACCTGGATCTGGCAAACATGAAGGCCGCCGGCGTCTTGAGTGAAAAGTCGATCCGCATTTCCACCTACGCGTTGTGCGGCTTTGCTAACTTCAGTTCCATTGCCATCCAGATCGGGGGCATCGGGGGCATGGCACCTTCCCGCCAGGGCGACTTGTCGAAACTTGGACTGAAGGCCATGATCGCCGCCTCGCTGGCAACCATGATGACGGCCACGATCGCAGGGGTGATCTTCTGATTGTTCGCGCCATACGGCAATCTACGACCATGTTCGTCTTCACGGGTAGACTTCGTTCCGCTCTTTTGAGCTTACAGATTGACTACCATCAATGCGGCCACAGCCAGGGGTGCCAGCCAGCGTACGATAAATTGCCAGAGGCGAAATTGCAGCGTGCTGGTGGTGAGCAGATCATTCCGGATGGCTTGCCCCGGCAAGAGCCAGCCCGCCATCACCGCCATCAGAATTCCACCGGCCGGCATCAGCAGATTGGAACCAAAATAATCAATCACCTCAAAAATGGTTTTGTTCTTCAGGGGCTCCAGGAAACCCAGGGGGTAGAAGGACTTCCAATCGTTAAAGGAAAAAACCGTGGCCAAACCAATCAGCCACAGCAGAGCACCCGACACCCACGTGATGCGCGCCCGTGAAAAAGGAAGCGTCTCCTCCAAATGCGAAATGATGGACTCCAACAAAGAGATTGAACTGGTGAGGGCAGCAAAAAACAGCAGCAGAAAAAAGAAGGCTCCGATAAATCCGCCACCGGGAATTTCTCCAAACGAGATGGGTAGCGTCATGAAGATTAAACCCGGACCTTCGGCCGGAGACAAGCCGTACTTGAACACAATCGGAAAAATGGCAAGACCCGCCAGCACCGAGGCCAGGCCATCCGAGAAAGCAATGATGGCGGCCGACTTCAACACATGCGTACCGGGCGGCATGTAGGCGCCATAGGTGAGCATCACGCCCACACCAATCCCCAATGAAAAGAAAGCCTGCCCGAAAGCTGCCAGAAAAACGGCTGGTGTAATTTTCGAGAAATCCGGTTGAAAAAGGAACCGAAGTGTCGCGCTGAACTCCCCGAATACCATCGCGTAAAGCACAAGGCCCAGCAGAATTACAAACAAAGTCGGCATCATCCAGCCAATGGACCTTTCCAGACCATCTTGAATGCCCTTCGCGACAATCCACGTGGTGGCAAGTACAAAAATGCCCTGTCCGATCATCATGCGGCCGGGACTTGCCATCAGCTCATTAAAAAAAGTGGTGGCCGTTTCGCGGTTGAGTTGGTTGAGAAGCCCGGCCACTGAAGTCGCGGTGTAGTCGAGTGTCCAGCCGGCAATCACGCAATAGAAGCTGAGGATCAGAAAAACCGTCACCATCGCCACCCATCCAAACCATTTCCAGTTTCGGGCGATGCCATCTTTCAGGTGGAGCACCTGCAGGGTGCCCACCATGCTTCGGCCGCCCCGTTTGCCGATCACCATCTCGGCTGCGAGAATAGGAATGCCAAGCAGAGCAAGGACCAACAGGTACACCAGCACAAACGCCCCGCCACCATTTTCACCGGCCAGGTAGGTGAACTTCCAGATGTTGGAAAGCCCCACCGTGCTGCCAATCGAAGCCAGCAGAAACACATAATTCGAGGACCAGGTTTTGGTGTTGCTCATCAATCGGTAGCTTGCTGGTTGAGATTGTAGCGCATGATGCGGCCATGGGGTCCGTCTTTGATGCGCTCCAGATCAAACACATCTCCGGCCGGCCCGGTGCGTTGGTTTAACACCTGCGCAATGGCGTGTTGGTCTTGCGCATCAAGTTGAAACGCGAAGACTTTTCGATTTTCATCCAGGTGCTGTGCGCTGCGCGCCCCGACAATGGCCGCGGCCACCACAGGTTTTTCCAGTACGTAGCGCGTAGCGATGTTGGTGATGCTCACACGGTGTTTGTCGGCAATGGACTTCAACACCAGCAGCAAGTGCTGAAATAAGTTCCATCCGCCAAATTCATCGATCATCAACTTGTACTTAACCAGCGACCGGTTTTCGAAAGGGGGTAGGGGCTCCGGCTGCCCGAGCCAGCGCTCGCTTAAAAATCCACCGGCCACGGTGCCGTAGCAAACCAGGTGAACATGGTTGGCCTGGCAAAACGCAATCAGTTCTTTCTCCGGCCGATGATCCAGGACTGAAAACTGTACTTGTAGCGTGGCGAGGCGTACACCACTTGTAGTCATCGCCTGCACGGCAGCCGTGTTGAAATTCGTGCCACCCAGGTGCCGGATTTTTCCAGCTTTCTGCAACTCGCGCAACCAATGAATCGCGTCCATCCAGCGTGGCATGGCGTAGTTCCACCAACTGAACTGCACCATGTCGAGTTGATCAACGCCCAGCCGCCTGAGCGATCGGTCGATCACACGTTCTACATCCGCCCTGGCCAAGTTGGATAGCACATCGTAGTCGGGAACAAACTTGGTGAAGATTTCCACAGGAGCCGGCCGCCCATGTCGCGCTCGATAGTCTTTCAGGAATTTTCCGATCAGTTCCTCAACACCCGTATAAATATCAGCACAATCGAACGTGGTGATGCCGGCATCGACAAACGCCTGCATATCGGCCAGCGCAGTGCGGGTGTTGCCTTCACTGTGGCCCAGCGAAAGTTGCCAGCCGCCTTTGATGATCCGTGAAATGGTGAAGCCTTTCTCGACTTCGATTCTGGGTGTACTCATTTTTCAGCCCACGGATTATTTTCCGGAAGCGGCACCACGGTGGTTTCGCTGCGCACGTACTCGCGCTTACCGATCCGGCTGATTTTAAAGCGCGCTCCGCAGTGCGGGTCGGGACAGGCGATGATGTGATCGGTGGCCATCCAGTCGCAGGCATTAAGCGGCCGTTGTTTGGGGGTGAGCAACGGCAACAGGGCGGCCAGGGCATACAACGAGAAGGGTCGCTCGGTTTTAAAATGCAGATTTTCGCCTCGTACTTCAAAGGCATCGCCCACCTGGTGGCTGCACACAAACGGCTTGTCGCCCTCGATGACCTCTACTTTGAGGTCATACAAATGAAATCGCGCTTCGTTCATACGTGTGATTCAGATGGAAAGATAGGATGAAAATGATGTATGGCCGCTATACAGACAAACCGCGTTTCCGCCAGTACATCGAGGTGCGATCTGGCTGCCTAGCCTGCTGCTGATTTGCGCTGCTGCCGGTCGAGGTAATCCCACACGAGGCTGCTCGCCCCGAGAATCGGTGCCGCCTGGTTGGAGAGTCCGCTGGGCAACACGTTGATTTTCCCGCGGTAGAGGGGCATCAGGTTTTCTTCCATATGCCGGATCGTTGGCTTAAAGATCAGATCCCCGGCAAGGGTTAGGCCCCCAAAAAGGAAGATGGCTTCTGGGTCGGTATGCACAGCGGTCTCGGCAAGCTTCATCCCAAGAATCCGGCCGGTATATTCAAATGCATGCTGGGCTACGACATCCCCGCGAAGGGCAGCTTCAGTAATCATTTTCGTATTGAGTTCGTCAAAACTGATGCTCCGCAATTCGCTGGGCTCCAGGTGATCGGCCAGCAACTTGTACACAGTCCGGCGTATGCCCGTAGCCGATACATACGTCTCCAAACACCCGCGCTTGCCGCAGTTGCAGTCGCGCCCATTCGGATTGACGGATGTGTGTCCGACTTCTCCGGCGATGCCGTGGCGACCGTTCACCAGCTCTCCGTTACACACGAATCCGCTGCCCAGGCCGGTGCCGAGGGTAATCATCACAAAGT
Organism: Flammeovirgaceae bacterium; assembly: GCA_947457025.1. GTDB lineage: Bacteria > Bacteroidota > Bacteroidia > Cytophagales > Cyclobacteriaceae > ELB16-189. The sequence continues at coordinate 3,826 of CANGUI010000078.1, forward strand.
CGCGCATGCCTTTCGCCTTGCCGTAAATCATCTCGCCCACAGCCGCTGCGTTGGCATCGTTGGTGAGTAGGCATGGCACATTGAACTCTTTGATGAACATGCTGGCCAGTGGCAACACGCCTTTCCACTTTAGGTTGGTGGCCTGTTCAATGGTGCCGTTGTAGAAATTGCCATTGGCGGCACCCACGCCAATGCCAACAACACGCGTATCTTTTGGCAGGAAGTGAATCGCCTCGCGCATGGTGTCGGCCATGCCATCAAAAAAGTCGTTGAACTCCTCATAGTCGGTGGTGGCGATGTTGCCCTGGTGGTAAACATGCCCTTCGCGATCTACGATCCCGAACTTGGTGTTTGTTCCACCGATATCGATTCCAACGGTTAAATCTTTCATGCGATGCGTGTTGAAGCGTGGCTACCGGTTGTCCGGACAGGTCATTTCTAGTGTGCTTAAATCGACAGGATTTTGGCAATGCGAAGCGACTCCGGGTCGATCTCGTGCGTATGGCCGATTACCTCGTGAAAAGGATTATATACCATTTGATTGTTCCGGATGCCCACCATTACGTCGGTTTTGCCCTGTAGTAGTCCTTCTACGGCAGCAACACCCATGCGACTGGCCAGTACTCGGTCGAAGTAGGTCGGGGCGCCGCCTCGCTGTAGGTGACCCAGGATCGTTACTTTGATATCAAAATAGGAAGAACGTTCTGCCACCAGGCGCGCGAGCTCATTCGCGCCGCCCAGCTTACTTCCCTCGGCTACCACCACCAGGCTTGACTTCTTGTTCGTCTTGCCCCCTTCCTGTAATAAATTAAATAGCGACTCAAAACTCATCTGCTCCTCCGGGATGATTACGGCTACGGCACCACCCGCTATTCCACTGTTGATGGCGATGTAGCCGGAGTGGCGCCCCATCACTTCAATGAAAAATAGCCGGTTGTGCGACAAAGCCGTGTCGCGGATCCGATCGATCGCTTCCACCGCCGTGTTGGTAGCGGTATCATATCCAATGGTGAAATCCGTGCCCGCCAGGTCATTGTCAATCGTGCCGGGAATGCAGATAGCAGGCAGGTTGTATTCTTCGAACAGTTTATGTAAGCCGGTAAATGTGCCGTCGCCGCCAATGGCGACCACACCGTCAATGCCTTGCTTCCGCAGATTCTGGATAGCCCGGGCCCGGCCCTCAACCGTGCGAAACGCTTCGCTTCGGGCGGTTTTCAGGATGGTGCCCCCGCGCTGCAGAATATTGCCCACCGAGCGCGAGCCCAGCTTCACGATTTCATCTTCAATCATGCCTTCGTAGCCGCGCATGATGCCGAAAACTTCTTTCTTGTAATAGGTGGCGGCGCGGACAACCGCACGGATGGCGGCGTTCATGCCAGGCGCATCGCCCCCGGAGGTAAACACCGCTATCTTTTGGATGGATGAACTCATTCAGACTAAAAACAGGCGCTAAAAATACGGGAACGGATTTGTAATCCAAGCCCCAGGATCGGTTAGCGGGTTCTCAATCGTTTGAAATAATTGATCAGTCCGTTCGTGGACCCATCGTGGCCCGTAACATCATCGTCTTGCATTAATTCGGGCAGGATCTTTTTGGCGAGCACCTTGCCGAGTTCCACACCCCACTGGTCGAAACTGAAAATGTTCCAGATCACGCCCTGCACAAAAATCTTATGCTCATACATGGCTACCAGGCTCCCCAGCGTGCGCGGTGTCAGCTGCCGGAAAACGATCGAGTTGGTCGGCCTGTTCCCATTAAAAACCCGGAACGGGGCCTGAACTGCAATCTGCTCTTCATTGAGCCCCGCTTTTTTCAACTCGGCCTCGACTTCCTCCCGCGTTTTGCCAATCATCAGCGCCTCCGTCTGCGCAAAAAAGTTCGACATCAGCTTGTCGTGGTGATCGCCCAGTGGATTGTGGCTGACGGCCGGCGCAATAAAGTCGCACGGGATGAGATGCGTGCCCTGGTGAATCAGTTGATAGAAGGCATGCTGCCCGTTCGTGCCGGGCTCGCCCCAGATGATCGGGCCGGTGCGGTAGAGCGTGGGCTGCCCGCTGCGATCAGTCGACTTGCCATTGCTTTCCATGTTGCCCTGCTGAAAGTAGGCCGCGAAGCGATGCAGATATTGATCATAGGGCAGGATCGCCTCTGACGCGGCATCAAAAAAATTGACGTACCAGATGCCGATCAGCGCCAACAGTACGGGTATGTTTTTCTCCAGTTCGGTTGTCCGGAAATGTTGATCCATGGCATGGGCGCCCTCCAGCAGATCCATAAAGTTTGCATATCCTATCGTGCATGCAATGGGCAATCCGATGGCTGACCACAACGAATAGCGGCCGCCCACCCAATCCCAAAACTCAAACATGTTGGCAGGGTCAATGCCAAACGCCTGAACGGCCGCCGCGTTTGTAGACACCGCCACAAAATGTTTCGCCACGTCTCCCTGGCCTCCGGTTTGTTCCAAAAACCAGCGTTTGGCCGACTCCGCATTGGTCATCGTCTCCTGGGTGGTAAATGTCTTGGAGGCAATGATGAATAGCGTGGAATGCGGGTCAACTTTTTTCAGCGTTTCAGCCAGGTGCGTGCCATCGATGTTGGATACAAAGTGCGGCCGGATCGTACTGTGATAGGGGCGCAGCGCTTCCGTAACCATCAGCGGGCCGAGGTCGGAGCCGCCAATGCCGATGTTCACCACATCGGTTATGCGCTGGCCGCTAGATCCTTTCCACGCACCCGATAACACGTTGTTCGAGAACGTTTCCATCTGCGCCAGCACGCGGTTCACGGCAGGCATCACATCCTCGCCATCCACGAGTACCGGTGTGTTCGACCGGTTACGCAGCGCCGTGTGGAGTACCGCGCGGTTTTCGGTGCGGTTGATCCGCTCTCCCTGAAACATGGCCTCTATAGCGTCGGGCAACCGGCACTCACGCGCCAGAGCCAGCAGGTCGGCCAAGGTCTCTTCCGTGATCAGGTTTTTAGAGTAATCCACCAGCACATCCTCAAACCGCGCATGGAATTTTTCAAATCGCTGCGGGTCCTCAGCAAACAAATCACGCAAATGCGAAGCCTGCATCACCAGGTATTGGGCGGTGAGTTTTTGCCATGCCGAAGTATCGATGGGGTTGATGGTGGCTAGATTCATAGCAGTTTGATTAGGGCGCAAAAATAATCTTTCGCGCCCATGCGGCCATTCGCTGTCGAAAATTGTAGAGGTCTGTTTTGGGCAGTCCGCGCAGCCGCGCACATGGCTCCGCTCGCGCGGCCGGGCCTTCGTGGCTCGCCACCCGCCGCACCGCCCCCGGCGGGCTCAAACAAACCCACTCAGTCCCTACTGCGGCACCGCACTGCGCCCCCCGGTGGCCGCCCACAAAATCGATGCATGTTTTTCAACCGTTTTCAGTACCTTCAACCATTCAATCAATGGCTATGGCTACTTATACGCTCGACATTAACGGTAAAACTTATCAGGCCGACGTGGAGGCCGATACACCCCTGCTCTGGCTCTTGCGCGACCACCTCGGCCTGGTGGGCACCAAGTATGGCTGTGGCATTGGCCAGTGCGGCGCGTGTACCATTCACGTAAACGGGGCGGCCGTCCGGTCGTGTACGCTGCCCGTCGCAGCCGTTGGCAACAAGCGCATTACCACCATCGAGGGGTTGTCCGCCACTGGCGACCATCCCGTGCAGTTAGCATGGGACAAAATAGACGTGTCGCAGTGCGGTTATTGTCAGGCAGGCCAGATCATGACAGCCGCGGCACTGCTCGCCCGCACGCCGTCACCTACTCAGGAGCAAATCGATACGGCCATGAACGCCAACCTGTGCCGCTGCGGCACCTATCACCGCATCCGCGAAGCCGTAGTGCTTGCATCCC
>CANGUI010000079.1 GCA_947457025.1 Flammeovirgaceae bacterium
GAAATTCAGCCGCAATTGTTCAGCAAAGCGTTCCACAACGGGCGTCATCTCTGTGGGTGTGTTATCCAACTTTTTCGGCCATCCCAGCACAATGACCTCAACGTTTTCATGGTAGAAATAGTTTTTCAAAAACGCCAAAAGCGTGTCGCTCGAAACGGTCGTTAGTGCGGTAGCAATAATCTGTAGAGGATCCGTTACGGCAATGCCGGTGCGCTTAAGGCCGAGGTCGAGTGCCAAAATCCGGCTCATGTGCGACGGGTGGAGGGGGTGGGGCCCATCAGTTAAACCTGCTTTTTTCTTTCAGCATCTGTCTTACAGCAGTCTCCAGGGCCTCAGCTTTCGGGAAAAGAATATTATTTTCAATTGACGCATGCCGCACGAGCGATTCTTCAAATGCCTGCAATTCGGCGTAGATCACTTTTAGGTGAACCGGGGCGCAGCGATCGAGGTGATAATGACCGGTAATGTGGCGGATACCACTCATTTCGTCGTGGTGGGCTTCGTGTGCGGCAGAAAACTGGTGGATGCTGTTTTTCTCCATCGCATAGTACAATCCGGCCGGGTGGTATCTTCCCTGATGGGCGCGGTCCAGCATGGCCATGTACGTAAAGAGTGTATCTTCCTCCTCATAAATATGGTGAATAAAGTCTTCCAGCAACAGCGGGTACAGCAAATTCAGATCCCGCCCGATAGCAACGTAGGGCCCGGGAGCAGGCTGGAAACTGCTGATCAGCCGGCCGAGGTACGGTAAGGTGTGCTTGATAAAAACATAATGGGCATGCTTCAGGTACTCGATGATGAGCTCAATGGGATAGTTAACCAGTGGGAGCGAAGACGTGGCCGCATCAGCGTCTGCCTGTTCAAACTCGCGCACAACCTGCTGCACGGAGAGCCCCCGGGCAGCACACACCTGTGCCAGCGTAAGCGCCGGGGTTTCGTAGAAATTAATCCCAAAATAAAAAAGAACCTTCGCCCGGATGCGGTTTTCAACCACCAGGTCATCTATTCGAAGGTTGCCCAGAGCGTGCATGTGCTGATTTTGAAAGTAGTAAAAATACCAAAAATGCAACAGCACCGCCAACGGGGCGGTGCACGAAATATTTCCCAAAGGATATGTGGTATTTTTCATTATTTGCAACCCTATTTGGGTAAGGAGAGTCCGGAACTCGTCTTGAAAACGGAATTGGAAAGAAACTGTAGCAGCGTTCGGAGAAAACGGATATGGAGGATCCTGCACGGTAGGCTTCCGGCAAACCGAATTCAATCTGGCCATGTCTACCCGGTGCTAAGCTCCGAAAGGTATTTTTGAAACCACTTGTAAACATATTTTCCTACCCCTCGTTTTGGAGGCATAATCAATCGGTTGTCACATCCACGAAGCACTAAACATGAACGAAATAAAAAATAGCCGGTCGCAGATCGCACTACCCCTGGTGCTGGCCATTGGGCTGGCGGCCGGTGTACTCATCGGTGCCAACCTGTCATCAGGGCAGGTAGCTTTCGGTGAAGCGGATGGTGTTGCCAAGTTCAACCAGGTTTTGAGTTTGATTCGAAAGGAGTATGTCGACACGGCAGATGAAGCCACACTTGTTGAGGGGGCCATTCAACACCTGCTCTCCAAACTTGATCCTCACTCTTCCTATATCACCGCATCCGACCGCGTGGAGGCAAACGAAGACCTGCAGGGCGGGTTCGAAGGCATTGGCATAGAGTTTAATATTTTTAACGATACGCTCGTGGTGGTAGCTGCACTCAGCGGTGGTCCTTCCGAGGCAGTGGGCCTGCGCCCGGGCGATAAAATCATCGAGGCGGACGATCAGCCGATGGCCCGCGTTGGGTTGACCAACCGCGATGTGCTGAAAGCGCTCAAAGGGCCCAAAGGTACCCAAGTCAGGATTCAGGTGCTGCGGAAAGGCGTGAAGGATCTGATCTCCTTTACGATTGTGCGCGATAAGATTCCGCAAACATCATTGGACGCCGCATACATGCTGGACGCTGAGATCGGGTACATGAAGATAAGCCGGTTCGCCCAAACCACATACGATGAATTTCAGGCTGCTCTTGAAGATCTGAGAGGTAAAGGATTGAAGAAGCTTATTCTCGACCTGCAGGGCAACCCGGGCGGTTACATGAATCAGGCCATAGACATCGCAGATGAGTTTCTGGCAAAAGACAAAAAAGTTGTTTTTACAAAGGCAAAAGACCGGCGCTACAATTCGGAAGCCCTGGCCACGGCCAAAGGCAGTTTCGAAACCGGAGACCTGATTGTTCTCGTGAATGAGGGTAGCGCTTCGGCGTCCGAAATTGTGGCAGGCGCCTTGCAGGATAATGACCGCGCACTGATTGTGGGACGCAGGTCATTTGGAAAAGGCCTGGTGCAATCTCCTTTTGAATTGCAGGATGGATCCGAGGTGCGCCTGACGATTTCGCGGTATTATACACCCAGCGGCCGGTCCATTCAAAAGCCGTACGGCGATGGCCATGACTATGGCCAAGACCTTGCCCTGCGATTCAAGAAAGGCGAGTTCTTTCATGCCGACAGCGTGAAATTCAATGACTCGCTGAAGTACCGAACAGCGAAAGGGCGGACGGTTTATGGCGGTGGCGGTATCATGCCCGATTATTTTGTTCCGCTGGATACGGCTAACACCAGTCGCTACCTGAATGAGCTTTACAATTCCAACTCGATTGCGGAGTTCACATTCGCCTACACGGAAGCCAACAAAGCAACGCGCGAAAAAATGGGTTGTGCCACTTTTCGTAATCAGTTTCAGGTAACGGATACAATGCTGAGCGATCTCGCAGCTACCGGCTCGCAGAACAGTGTTAAATCAGACGGGCACGAGCTTACCAGCCGCAAAAGTCTGTTTGAGTTGCATGTGAAGGCGCAAATTGCCCGCAGAATCTGGGGAAATGAGGCTTTCTATCCGATCTACAACGAAACAAACGAGGTATTACAGCAGGCGATTGAGTTACTCAAGAAAGCCCCGGAATTGAAATTGATGGAGATGTAAAAAAGCGGTGGTAAGCTTTTCTGAACGGGGGTTGGCTGCGAGGCAGGATTTTTGAAGCTCCATTTTGCCTTGGGAGTATTCGCCCAGCATGGAAACTTCTACTCACGGTAAGACATCGGATTCTAGACACGCGAAATTTTCTGGTTTTGTGTGGATGCTTTTGTAATTCCAGCCCATTGAACCTGCTGGTAGGTTTGATTGCATCTGCCTCCTTTTTGGTGGGTGTAACCTTCGGCCAAAACACGCTGGAACGACTGGGCCTCTCGTCTGCCAACTTGGCAAGCCTAGCGTTTTCGCTGCGCAGGCTAAGTTCAACCTATGCGTGGCCGACTACTCAGACGCAAAAGCAGCAGTACCTTTTTCTTTTTTCAAGTGATAAAAAGCTTCCAAAATTAGTCCAACCTTACATGTTACATACGTGTAAAAAAACGGTATAAATGGCTATTTTACCGGCAGTTTATGACCAGCCTACTGAAAAAAGTTTACGTTTTTCAATGGTTTTGATTCTTTTGATCAACGTTTTTGGCTCGACAATTCAGCCGGCAACTGAAGTAAGCGGCCCCCGGGGCCAGATCATCCGGGCGGCCCGGGTGAGGGGCTACTGTACTGGGGGCTAAGCGATAAAATTTTATTCAAAGCTCACGAAAAAGGCAGAAAAGCGAGTAAAGAAAAAAATGATCAATGAAGCACAAATGAATGAGTTAAAATACCCGGCCCTTCTTGTCTTTCAAACAATGAAGTGACCAGGTAAAAGGTGGAATGCCATGGGTTAACTTCGTCAATCCGAACCCTTGGGAATAACCCGCTACCCTACTTTTTCGGCAAGCCGAAAACATTCTGCTAACCGCGAAATACTTACCAATTCCATCCGATTATTCACATTAATTTTAATGGCTTTATTGCTTACCTGTTCGAGCTTTGTATTCAGTCAAAATACACTCGATGGAATTGGACTGACAGCCGCGAACCCTGCCGCGGCCGCGTATTCCCTACGGCAATTGAGTACGACTTATGGTGGCCCTGCCATTCAGGTACGAAGAAGCAGCGATAACACAACTCAAAACATTGGTTTTGATGGATCGGGTAATTTGGACCTCACCATTCTTCTGGCCTTTGTTGGCGGTGGAGATGGGTTTGTTTCCATCTGGTACGACCAGAGCGGAAACGGCAGAAACCTCACCGCGACTTCCACAAACCGTCAGCCTTCTATCGTAACTGCCGGTGTGGTGAATGTGCGGAACGCCCGGCCTGCCGTTGTATTTGATGGCACTGACGATCAATTGAGGAACACGTCCTTCCCAACGACCGGATTTACCGGATTTTCCGCAAGCATTCTGGCTTCCTGGACCACAGTGGGTTCCACCATTGGCAACATTCAGGTATTATTTGATAACAATCACACCAACTCACAGGGGTTTGTTTTTCAGGATCGTCCTGATCTTGCCAACCGGCCCATCACCCTGGGGACCAACGCGGGTGGCGTGGCCGATGTGATCACCACTGGCAATGGCACGTTGCGGTTGCTCACCCTGGTAACGGATGCCACCACGGTGAAGGGTTACAGAGATGGCCTCCTCATTTCGACCACTCCAAGAACGGGCGCATTCGTATTGACCAATATTCTTTCTGTTGGAGCATGGGCAAACGGACCATCGCGGTTTATGAACGGAAGCATACACGAGGTTTATATCTTTGGTGACGCTCTCACAGATACCAACCAACAGGCGCTGGAAACCAACCAGGTCTGTTACTATAATGTTCCACCTTCGATTACACTGAGTACGATTCCGGCTGTCCCCCCAAATTCAGCTTCAGCATCAATTCCGTACACTGCCACCACGGTCAACCCCAACACATACAGCATCGCCTGGAATGCGGCCGCCCTGGCAGCAGGCTTTGCGAATGTGACTGACGCGCCATTGCCGGCAAGCCCTATTTCAGTAACCCTGCCCACACCTACCGCTGCCGGTGGTGTTTTCAACGGCACCTTAATTGTAAAAAATGCGTGCGGGGTGTCAAGTGTTAATTACCCGATCACCATCCGCATCCTCAACCCGATTTTGGGCACCACACACTTTGCCCAGGCGGCTTATTCGGTCAGGCGAATTGCTGCGGCCTACACCGGGCCGGCCATCCGCGTGAGGCGAAGCAGCGACAACGCAACCCAAGACATCGGCTTCACCGCGGGTGGGGATTTAGATCAAGCTGCTTTGCTTGCCTTTGTAGGAAGCGGTGACGGTTTTGTTGCCATCTGGTACGACCAAAGCGGCAATGCCCGCGATGCTGTACAAAACACGCCTGCCAACCAACCCCGTATTGTCAATGCGGGGGTAGTGGATTTAGCCAATACTCGTCCTACACTCACATTGTCAGGCAATCAAAATATGAGCTCTGCACTTACCAATGCGCAAGCTGTTGGCAACGGTATTACGGCTACATTTTCATCAGTGTTCAGAACAAATAATGGAGTACAACAATCTTTAATTTCCGGCAATGGAAATGAATACAATATACATGCGCCTTGGAGCGATGGCAACACTTACTTCGATGTAGGCGATGCCGGATCGGGCAGGATTGCAGGACCACTGAGTTGGAATGCCTTATCCTCCGGCACTTTCATAAGAAACGGAGCCATTGCCGAGGTGTACAAAAATGGCGTCAACTCATTCAACAGCAACTCCAGAAACACCTCTTTCACCTTCAGCAACAGCAACATCTTCTTGTTCTCTTACAGCAATAGTACATTCTTCACGCAGGGCATTGTTCCTGAGATGATACTCTTCTCCACCGCGCTTTCGGCTTCTAACAGAATCTCGATTGAGCTGAATCAAGACTGCTATTATAATTTAGGTGTAGTCTCCAATTACGTTGAATGGCGCGTGCAGGGAACACCAATTATATCAGCTTGTAACACAGTGGATGAAGAAGTGAGCTGGAGACTCACAGACCTGGTGAACACGCAGGCCACGGGCAATAACCTGACCAAGATTCAGGCCGGAGGCAGTTGGAACGGTGGCGCAGCGTCTTTTAATACGGTGGCCAACAACGGCTACTTCCAGTTTACGGCAACGGAAACCAACACCGATCGTATGGTTGGCCTCAGCACCACCAACGCCAATGCCGACTGGACATCCATCCAGTATGCGGTGTATCTGCGCAGCAATGCCCAGTGGGAAGTGCGGCAGTCAGCCAGCGGAACGCTCTTCCTGGGCTCGTATGCAGCCAATGACGTGTTCAGGATTGCCGTAGAAGCAAACGTGGTGAAGTACTACCAGAACGGTGTGCTGCGCTACATCAGCGAGGTGACACCCACCCTGCCCTTGCTGGTGGATGTCTCGATCTTTTCGCAAGGCGGAACAATAAACAACGCCATTGTATCGAACTTGAGCGCAGGAGCGTACACATCCACGATTTCCGGTCCGTTCACGTCTGTCAACTATCAGTGGAAACTGAACGGGGCAAACGTTGGTACTGACTCACCCAATTACAGCAACTTATCGCTGAATAGCAACGATGTAATCAGTTGTGTAGCTAGCATCCAGATTGGGGGCTGTACACAAGTTTTGCCTTCTAATGCGTTAACCATTCGTCCGGTCACGGCTCCAACCTCCATCGACTTCTACATCCAGGGCACGGCTGCGGCATCAGCTTGTAACACGGTGGATGAAGAAGTGAGATGGAGACTGACCGACCTGGTGAACACGCAGGCCACCGGCAACAATCTCGTTAAGATTCAGTCTGGAAACGTCTGGAACGGTGGCGCAGCGTCCTGGAACACGGTGGCCAACAACGGCTACTTCCAGTTTACGGCAACGGAGACCAATACCGAGCGCATGGTAGGCCTGAGCACCACCAACGCCAATGCCGACTGGACATCCATCCAGTATGCCGTGTACCTGCGCAACAATGCGCAGTGGGAAGTGCGGCAGTCGGCCAGCGGATCGCTCTTCCTGGGCTCGTATGCAGCCAATGACGTGTTCAGGATTGCCGTAGAAGCAAACGTGGTGAAGTACTACCAGAACGGAGTGCTGCGCTACATCAGCGCGGTGACCCCAACCTTGCCCTTGCTGGTGGATGTGTCCATCAACTCGTTGAACGGCACGGTCACCAATGCGATAGTCTCCAACTTCAACACCGGCACATTCACCGCCACGGCCACCAACGCGGGGGCAACACCCGCCTACCAGTGGAAACTCAATGGCGCCAATGTGGGCACCAACAGCGCCACGTATACCAACACCGCCCTCAACAACAACGATGTGGTCACCTGCGTGCTCACGCCTGATTTGGGTGGATGTTCGCTGATCAGCTACACCTCCAATGCGGTCACTAACAAAGCAGTACCTGCACCCACCAGCATCGACTTCTACATCCAGGGCACGGCTGCGGCATCAGCTTGTAACACGGTGGATGAAGAAGTGAGATGGAGACTGACCGACCTGATGAACACGCAGGCCACCGGCAACAACCTCGTTAAGATTCAGTCTGGAAACGTCTGGAACGGTGGCGCAGCGTCCTGGAACACGGTAGCCAACAACGGCTACTTCCAGTTTACGGCAACGGAGACAAATACCGAGCGCATGGTAGGCCTGAGCACCACCAACGCCAATGCCGACTGGACATCCATCCAGTATGCCGTGTACCTGCGCAACAATGCGCAGTGGGAAGTGCGGCAGTCGGCCAGCGGATC
>CANGUI010000080.1 GCA_947457025.1 Flammeovirgaceae bacterium
AAAGTATTATGAAGTGGCCACAGGGGCTGGTCTAGTCAGCATGATCTCGTTTGTGGTTTTATACTGGCTGATCGGAGAAGACATCAACGCTAAGCTAAGCACGGTGATGCGGATTGATGTGGTGGCCACGATCGTCTTGCTCGTGGGCTTCATTGCTTTTCGCCTGCTGGTAAAGAAACCCTGAGGTACCGGTCCGTGGGCTATTGCGGAATATGCCGGTTCATTTAAAATTCATCCGTTGCACGGCTGGCAGCTACGTACGTTCACCACGGCATTTCCTGGCGATCGCGATAAAATTTTCCGGTGCCGGTCTTCTCCGCGGTGGCCAGCCATACTGCGGTGTCCGATCCCTGCTCTACGTTGCGCGGGGCTGATTTGCCACCCATGTCGGTCTTCACCCAGCCCGGGCAATAGCTATTGACGGAAATATTCCGGCTGCGGAGTTCAAACGCAAGGTGCCGCGTGGCGGCATTGAGTGCGGATTTGCTTAGGCAATACGCCGGTGACCACCCCCCCACCGGATCAGACATGCTGCCGCCTCCGCTGCTGGTCATGACCACGCGGGCACCTGCGGGCATCAGCGGCAGAAATGCACGGGTAACCGCCACGGGGCCAAACATGTTGGTGCGCATGGTTTTGTGAAGGACTTCGGCTGTGCCGGTGGCCAGCGACTGATCTTCTTTTAATAGAACGGCTGCGTTGTTGATCAGCACGTCCAGCTTTCCAAATTCCGCCTTCACGCGATGGGCCGCCTTTTCGATGCTGACGAGATCGGTAACATCCAGCACAACTGGTGTAGCGGCAAGTTGGTCCTTCGCCAGCAGGGCAGCTGCGGCCTCGCCTTTTTGGGCATCGCGCGCAGCCAGGATTACCCGGTGGCCGGCCCTGGCCAGTTGACGCACCACTTCGAAGCCTATGCCTTTGTTGGCACCGGTAACGAGTATAACGGCCATCGTGACTGGGTTAGCTTTGCGCGATAGCAAGCAACTGCACGTTACCGCTTTGATAAATGGGCGACAGTTTCATGTACGCGATTATCCACCTGCCATTTTCCTTTACCAGCCGCTGTGTGTAATACCCTTTAATATTCCAGTAATCCTCACCCCGGCTGTTGGGCAGATAGTGAAAACCATCTACGTACGAATAGCATTGCGCGCTTTCGGAAGAGCCGCTGATTAGAAAATTCGAAAGCGTGTGCTGAGTGGCCTTGAGTTTGGGCAAAAAGCTGCTCCAGCGTTCGATGATCGTTGCCGGGGCCAGGGTTTCTTCCTCGCCCCCAAAAAGTTCGGTGTAATCAAGTGTAACCGGGCTGCTGAATTGTGCTTTTGCCAGTGCCCAATCGTGTCTATCGATGGCCCATACCAGCCGTTTACAGGTGTCCTCAATCTGGAACCGATCGTCAACTGTGAGGGTCATTAGTGTATGATTTTGAAATTGAATGCACCATTTTGAGTTGCTATCCACACCCGAAGCCAGATGGGCAAAACGGATTCAGTGCCACGCGCATTGGTGATGTCGCCCAGGTCGAGTATGTTTTCATTTTTCCAGCCGAATTCATTCAGCAGCTTCCTTACGGCAGCCTTGGCTTCGGCATCATTTCCGCACATGAAGTTGGTGTGATTTCCGCCTCCAATCATGTTGGGATTTACCATCAATCCGCACCACATCGTATTCAAGGTCTTTACCACTCTGGTAGCCGGAAAATTTTTCTGAATTTCTTCACCCAGCGAGTACGTGTTGGACAGTGACGGAATCAGGGAAGGGGGATTACCTTTGCTGAAATCCAGGGGGTTGGAAATATCCACCAGAATTTTTCCGCGTAAGCCGTCACTGGCTGCTTGCAATGCCTCGATGGAGCCTTCGCCCTTCACGCAATTGATGACCAATTCGCCAAAGCTGGCGGCTTCCCGGTATGTTCCTGCCGAGCCTTTGCCTTTGTGCCGGTCAGCGAAAGCAATCGCTTTTTCATTTGTGGCAGTGCGCGACCCCATCATCACGTCATGGCCCAATTCAATCAATCGCGAGCCGATGGTATCGCCCACCATGCCCGTACCCAATACCGCAATTTTCATATGTTTACTTTTTTGTGTGTAGCTTGTTTCCGACGAGGCAAAAGTAGAAATGGCCAATAGCCGGGCAATGGTAAAAAGGGAGGGTTGGCTGGTCAATTTTTCCGTCTCGTCAGGCGGGGCTCAGATCAATGCAGGTGCCGCCCGAGCCGTTTGAGACCCTTACCTCATGCTCTTGCTAATCATGTCGGAATCATCTTGTCTGTAGCGCCAGCCTTCCGAAATTCAAGTGGTGTAATGCCCGTTTGCTTTTTAAAAAACTTGCCAAAGTTGGCCGGATCAGAAAAGTTCAGTTGCCAGGCGATCTCTGCAATATCCAGTGTGGTGTACTGGATCAGCGTTTTGGCTTCAGCCACCAGGCGATCAGTGATGAAGGCCAGCGCGTTCTTACCCGATGCCTGCTTCACCACCTGCGACAGATGTTTGGCGGTGATGTTCATCAACGAAGCATACTCTTCCACGGTTCTTTTTTCGAGGTAGTAGTTGTTGATCAGTTGAATGAACTGCTGCAGGAGCAACTCCTGTGGTGTGGAGAATCCCTGCGTCCACTGGCTGGCGGCTCGGGTAAACTCTTTCAGTTCATACAGCAATTCCAACAGACAAACAGCAGCTATGGCATGGCGGCTTTCGTCCTGGTAGGCTTCGAAAACCCGCTGAAAGCCGGGCTCATACTTCCGGTAGGTGGTTCGGTTTATACGAAAGAAGTTGGTATGGAAGACATCAAAAAAGGGGAATTCCTTTTCAAGATTGGGGCGGAAGAAGGAGAACAGTTCTCTCTTAAAGTAAATCAGATACCCCTCTACCTGATTGTCGCGATGCCAGCTGTAAATGTGCCCGGGCGATTGACACACCAGAAAAGAATCCAGTTGCGATTCATTGTTTTGATCGTATTGAATGGCCGTATTGCCCGCATTGGTTACAAATGAAATGAAGTAAAAATCCTTTTTAAACGGTGGCATCACATTGCGCGTATGCGGATATGTGTCTTCCATGCGCAGGCAGAAGAAATGAGGGTTACGCGTGCGGTGGGCCGATTGAATTCCCTGAAGAAAATCATTGATTTCGCGAAAGAGGGGAATGGATGTACGCGGCGCCATAGCGACTCAAAATTACAAAAGCAAGCCGAGGTAGCTGCTTTTCATACTGTACTGAATTTAAGCGCTTCATGTACTGCGGCAAAGGTTGATCTCTGTTCGCAGATTTCGGGTGATGAAATTTCCGAACGAGTTCATGCGTGTGTCAGGTCACCCGGCTTTTCTTGTCGCGTGTAAGTCATACGCCTCGTGTATCCAATCCAGTAATTTTGAGTCGATTTCGTCCTCTCCTTGCAGGCTTACCGCGTAGAGGTATCGGTGAGCCGACATGTGAACAAAGCTATCGATACGCTTGCTGGATAGTTTACGGCTCAGGCTGAACGTGACTTGTATTTTTTTTCTGAACACGCGCACGGCAGCAAAGGTGGTACCGCTGACAAAATGAATGCAGCACGGCAGCGATTCGACTATAAACGAACCCACCCGATTTCGAATGGCGTGCTCCAGGTACTGATACAGGTGTTTTTCCTGGTCCTTTCCGGTAAAATGCAAAGCACGCGGATGGACCCTACACGAATGGCTTTGATTCTGTTTTGAAAATCTACGGCCGCACGTCGGGCATTTCCAAAGCGCAACCGCAATGTGCCGGGTGGCTGGCGGTGTACCTGTTGGTTTCACGGCATTCAGATTCAGACCCGGTGATCGCCGTCCTCATTTCGCTTTCATGTCCTTCCGCTGACTCCAGCCCTTCGGCTTTTTGAAATCCACCAGCATCGTTTGCTTTTCCTCCTGGATACGTTTTACTTTTTTCTGATACCTTTTTTCCTGATCAATTTTCAGGTTTTCGGCTGCTTTGATGAATTCGCGGTTTTTCATAACTCCTCCTTTTTTGCAGTAAGGTAAGCGTTTTTCACGCCGTTATTCCATGATCAGCATCATCTGACGATGATGACAAATAAATACCCTCAGCGACAGCGGCAATACATACCCTTGGATGAAAATGTCGCACATTTTGGGCCGCGTTTGCTCCGCACCGGCCAGCGTGGCCTTTCTGCAGGGCCTCTATTTGTGGGTGGGGTAGGTAAATTCATCCAAAAAAAAATATTTTCGTGCCGATTTTCTGCCTGCCTGTGCCTGCATTCCAGATCTTACATCCCAACCAAACCCTGTTCACGATGAGAATAAAGTCATTTCTACTTGTTGCCTTTGCCTTTTGCACTGGTGTACTTTCCGCCCAACGCCCCGACAGCACATTTTCATTCCGTACGGATCTGACCCTCACCAACAACGGGTTTTCGATTGTGCCGGCCTTTACGCTTGGTGCGCCCGCTGCTTTTCTGGACATGCGCATGGGCAACAGGCGACTGACGTTTGAACCTCAGTTTCGCTTTGCTCTGGAGGGGCGTCCCTGGTCGTTTATTTTCATCTATCGATATAAGGCCATTATCAAGTCAAGATTCCAATTGGCCGTGGGAGCCCATCTTCCGGGGTTGAATTTTATTACCCGTACTGTTGAGATCGGTGGGATTCAGGAACCGTTATCGGTTGCCAGGCGCTTTCTGGCAGCCGAGATTATTCCCACCTACAAGCTATCGCAACACACCACTATAGGTCTTTATTACCTGCGTGGCCATGGCTTTCAGGAACACGGCCCGCAGAATTCGCATTTTCTCTCTCTGCAAGGCAATTTTAACAAGATCAGGATGGCCGGTCGCTCGTATTTTAGTTTTCAGCCGCAGGTGTTTTACCTGAAAGTCGATAAAGCGGAAGGGTACTATGTGAATGCCACCGCTACATTCGGACTCCACAATTTTCCGGTAACGCTTTCAGGAATTGTAAATAAGGCAATCACGTCAACATTGGCAGCCCAACGTTTTGATTGGAGTATCAATCTGGTATACACAATAGACAAACGTTTTGTGGTACGGGCGCAGTAGGTGTTGTGTACGTTGTGATTGAATGTTTACTTTACCCCGCGCGACCCTTGCCTGGAATTATCGGGTCATTATTACGAGGAGCGAAAAAACTAACCGGAATACCGATGAACAATAGTCATGAAAAAGCCATGCTTGACGTTGATCGTCTCCTGATGGCAGCCAACCTGAAAACCAAATAGGACGTTGAGCGCTTTATGCGCGATTTCTCAGGGCAGCAAATTCCCAAGCTCGAGGCCGTGGCACTTTTGCCCAAGGAGCGGGCCCAAGATCTGGTTTACGAGGCGAAGGAATCGGTTGATACACATCCGGCTGACCGGCTTAGTTTTTGAGAGGTTTAAGAAAGACCCGGATTGTGTGGAAGCTTTTGACTGTCTGGGTGAGGCCGATCAAACCATAGCAGCACTGCTTTGTCAGCGATCGGGCCTCGAGGCTGCACGCCGAAAGTTGGGTGAAACACTCTTTGAGGGGTGCAGAGGCCAATTCTGGGGCAGGCATGAAACAAGGCCGTATACGCTGTGTCTGGCAGGGCTCGCGGCAGCATGCGATGACCTACCTGGACGAACGAGAAACAGCTGTTCATAACTACGAACAGATGCTTGCACTCAATCCCGATGATAATCAGGGCATTCGCTATCTTCTGGGTTTGTATTACCTCGATTTAGGCCAAACGATGGCCTGCGAAAAACTGCTTTACCAATACAGCGCAGACACAACGACATTTCATACGTATAACCGGGCACTCTGCACATTCATGATTAGTGGTGATGGAGAACTTTCGCGAAGTCTTCTGGCGGCTGCTCGTGCAGTTAACAAACACGTTCCGCTATGGCTCAAGTCAGCAAAAGAGCTACCCCCCTACAGGCTGATTATTCCATAGGTGAAAAAAGCGAAGTTTACTATGCAGCTCATGCAAGGTCGGTCTGGCAAAGAAAGCCGGGTGCAATCGCGTGGCTGGAAGATGCGTACTTGAAACGGTAATGACGTTAACGCGGCGCAAAAAAAAAGAGCCCGAGGGCTCTTTTTTGAAGTAGCGGGGGTAAGACTCGAACTTACGACCTTTGGGTTATGAGCCCAACGAGCTACCAACTGCTCCACCCCGCGATATGTCGTTCAGCAACCGGATGTTACTGTGTCGGATGAGGGCAATGCCTTTTTTCCAACAAGGCTGCAAAAGTAGGTATTTGGCAAACAAAAAGCAACCACTTCGGCTCTTTTCGATGGAATGGATTCAGGGGTAAGGATTTCCGGCCGTTTTCATACTACATCAACCGCACGTATCTTGCGGGTTATGATAGCTGATTTGCGCAGCGACACCGTTACCCAGCCTACACCGGATATGAAACACGCCATGTGGGCCGCACCACTGGGCGATGATGTTTTTGGCGAAGACCCGACAGTAAAAAAGCTGGAAGAGAAATGTGCCGATCTGTTGGGGATGGAGGCTGCCGTATTCTGTCCCTCCGGAACCATGACCAATCAGATCGGTATCAACGTGCTCACCCAGCCTTACCAGGAGGTTATTTGTTACAAAGGGGCCCACATCTATAAGTATGAGGGGGGTGGACTGGCGGGGACGAGTGGGGTGAGCGTCCGCCTGCTGGAGGGAGACCGTGGCCGCCTCCGCGTTAGCGAAATCGAACCGAACATTAATAATCCAAAAGATGCTCATCAGCCATTGACGACTGTGGTGGCACTTGAAAATACCGTTGTACGCGAGGCCGGGAGCTTTTATTCGCTCGATCAGATTGCGGCCGTAAGTGGTTTTGCCCGAAGCCGCGGCCTGCATCTGCATCTGGACGGTGCCCGCCTTTTTAATGCGCTGGCCGAGACGGGCGATGACCCGCAGGCCTACGGTCAGCATTTTGATACAATTTCAATCTGTCTTTCGAAGGGCCTCGGTGCACCCGTGGGTTCCGTTTTGGTTTGCCGCAAGGAACTGGAACCCGCCGTTCGGAGGATGCGTAAAGTGCTGGGCGGCGGCATGCGTCAAGCCGGGATGCTGGCCGCGGCGGGAATCTACGCGTTGGATCACCATGTGGCGCGTTTGCGGGAAGACCACTACCGGGCCCAACAACTGGCCCAAATCCTTGCCGCACAGCGGTGGGTAAAATCCATCATGCCGGTAGATACCAACATTATCATTTTTGAACTCGTCCCTTCGGTAACACCGCAACAGTTCCTTGCTGCCCTGGAAAGCCATCAGGTAAAAGCATTGGCATTCGGCCCCACGCAAATACGCATGGTCACGCACCTCGATTTCACGGATGCCATGCTCACCCGCGCAACAGAGATAATCAAAAAACTTTCTTTTTGATGGACGAGCTGGAAAAATCGATGCCCGAGGCCGAAGCACTCATTGAGGCCGAACAAAATACTGCGCCTAAACGCCATAACGAGAACTGCCTGAACTGCGGCACCCCGCTCACCGATGTCTTTTGTTCCCATTGCGGTCAGAAAGATCTGCCCAGGCGGCAAACGTTGCGCGAGTTGTTCGATAATTTCATCTCTTCGTTCTGGAGTTATGAAGGCAAATTCTTTCGCACGACCAAGTACCTGATCACCAAGCCTGGTTTCCTGGCCAAGGAATACAATGAAGGAAAGCGCGAAAGCTACTACCACCCGGCCCGGATGTACGTGTTTATCAGTTTTGTC
>CANGUI010000081.1 GCA_947457025.1 Flammeovirgaceae bacterium
AAATCAATCTTATCGGTCTGGTGGCGGAAAAAAAGTTGCCGCTGGCAGCTGATTCTCTTCTCCGTTTGCTCGAATCCCGTGATCCCGGCGTACAGAGTAATGCCTTTGCGCTTGCGAACGAACAGCGCCAGCGAATTACCGCTCAACCAGCACTTGATTTAGAAAAAGATACGGTGTTCAATCTGTTCACCGCCACATTGCTGCACAATTACCTGATCAATACAGCAGGCGAACTTGATACGGCCTTCATCGCTCGGGTAGTGGCCCTTGCCGGCCGCCCGGCTAACGAAGAGTACGATCAGCTGTTGCGCGTGGGTGCAGCCACTGCCTACTACGAGTGTAGTGAAGTGGAAAAGGCGCTCCTGAATATGGAGTATGTGATCTTCAGAAGTATCGATAAGGGAAAGCACAACTTGAAATTGGCGGTGTGGGCCCTCGAACAGGGGGCGCCTGATGTGGCAACCCGGTATCTCGCTTTCGCCACTCAGCAGCAGTTTCCACCTGCACGAATTGCGCAGGCAGTGGCCCTGTCGGAAATTCGTGAAATCGGCCCTGCTATAGTTGCATGGGACAGCCTGCAGCGAGGCGCTGATACCGTGGTGGCAAAGTTGGCATCGAAAATGGTGCGCGTACTGGCAAGTCCTCCTCATTTTGTATCGGGTTTTACCGATGATGAGAAGTATGCGTACACCCGATACCGCCTCGGCCCGGCTGATTCGGTTTCCCTGGCTGCGACCGTGGCAAATATCCGTGATCCAAACTACCGCGCTCGGGCATGGCTGGATTTCAGCAAAAAACTCTATGCTCAGGATGCGCTTGTGCCGGCTATCCGGGCGTTTCAAAACATCCGGGGATTGACGCTTACCGATGAAAATCTGTATAAAGAGATTCAACATGTTGAGCTGATCCTCCTGGCGCGGCAGCGGGCGTACCGCATGCTGGCCGAGCAGATTAACCGGGGGGTGGTTTTCGAACCACGCCAAACCGACCGAAAACTGTATTTCAAAGCGCTCATAGAGCTCGCATCTGGCCGCCGGGCTGAGGCGGAAAAGATTTTTAACTGGCTGGCAAGCGCGAATCCTTTTTTTGCCGAAGGAATTACTGCTGCAGCGCAGTTCTACCAAGAGCAACAAAACCCTCGCCGGGCCTATACTATCCTGGCTGAAGCACTTCAACGCAACCCCCGCTCGGTTATGCTGTTGAAGGCGTATGCAGTGGCAGCTGCTGCCCAAGGCTTTGATCAGTACGCGGCGAGTGCGGTGGAGACGCTCCGCACCTTGTTACCGGCGCATGTAGTAGACCAATTTGTGTTGGAGAACCAGGCCATTTTCACGTTTTAGTTGTTAAATCATTTTCAATCAAACATCTTCACCCCATCATCAAACGTATGGAGATCAAACACGTTCCACTCGAGCACCTGCATATTCAGTTAGGCGCCAAAATGGTGCCCTTCGCGGGATACAACATGCCGGTACGGTATAGCAGTGACCTCGATGAGCACCACACGGTGCGCCAGTCGGTGGGTGTATTCGATGTATCCCACATGGGCGAATTCAAGATCGAAGGGCCGGCGGCTCTCGATTTAATCCAACGCGTGACATCCAACGATGCGGGCAAGCTGGTGGACGGTCAGGCCCAGTATTCGTGCCTCCCGAATGAAACGGGCGGTATTGTAGATGATCTGATCGTCTACCGAATCCGGGAAGACGACTACCTGCTGGTGGTTAACGCATCCAACATTGCAAAAGACTGGAATTGGCTTGCGCGATACAACACCCAAGGTGCTGTCATGAAGAACATGTCTGATGATATGTGCCTGTTTGCCGTGCAAGGCCCGAAAGCGGTAGCTGTACTGCAGCGGTTAACACCGGTGCAGCTTGCGGGGATTCCGTATTATCATTTTGTGATTGGCGAGTTTGCCGGAGAACAGCAAGTGATCATGAGTAACACCGGCTACACGGGTGCCGGTGGGTTTGAAATCTACGTGCACAAATCCAAAGCTGAAAAAATCTGGAAATCGATTTTTGAAGCTGGAGCACCGGAGGGCATAAAACCCATTGGGTTGGGCGCCCGCGATACCTTGCGCCTGGAAAAAGGTTTCTGTCTCTATGGAAACGATATCGATGACACCACCTCGCCCCTGGAGGCAGGACTGGGATGGATCACGAAATTCACCAAGGCGTTCACAAACGCCCCGGCACTGCGGCAGCAAAAAGAAGCCGGAGTAAGCCGGAAGCTGGTGGGCTTCAAAATGACCGATAAAGGCATTCCCCGCCACGACTACATCCTGAAAAATGCTGCCGGTGAGGTGATCGGCAAAGTGACATCGGGTACACTCTCGCCCGTGCTCGGCATCGGCATCGGCCTCGGGTACGTTACGGCACCCTATGCGCAACCCGGAAGTGAAATCTTTGTGGATGTGCGAGGCAAAGCGCTACGGGCGGAGGTGGCCAAAATACCATTCGTTTAAGGCCCACCAGTTGCATCGCAAACGAAATGTCAACCGGTGCGGAATCCTGCCAACATGAAACGTATTGAAGTTTGTCTGACACCTGAGTTACTGCATCTCTACGACGTGCGTAACAAGGCGGTAGTGATAGTGGACGTGCTCCGCGCCACCTCCTGCATGGTAACGGCGTTGGCGCATGGAGCTGCGGAGATTTTTCCTGTGGCCAGCCTGGATGCCTGCAGGAAGATGAAAGCGGCCGGATATCAGCTTGCAGGAGAGCGGGACGGACTGAAAGTTGAAGACTTCGATAAAGGAAACTCACCCTTCGAGTATCTGGAAGACATCGCCGGCAAAAAGATTGCCTTCACGACCACCAACGGCACGCAGGCGATTGAAAAATCAAGGGATGCACCCATACTGGTGATCGGTGCGTTCCTGAATCTCAGCGCTGTTGCCAGATTTGTAGAGCAGCAACCCCATTCGGTGCTGATCGTCTGTGCCGGCTGGAAAGGTCGTTACAGTTTGGAGGATACGCTTTTTGCCGGTGCGCTGGTGGAAAAATGGCAGTCGGTAGGAACCCTCGATTGCGATGCCGGGCTGTCGGCTCTGCACCTCTATCGGGCAGCGAAGGAAAATCTGGCCGGTTTTCTGGAACAAAGTTCGCATGTGCGCAGACTCAACCGACTGAACATCCACCGTGATCTCGAATTTTGTGTAACGACCGACACGTATGATGTCGTGCCCATCCTCATGAACAACCGCCTGGTGACAAACCGGCCTGCAACGCGGGGCCCCCAATCGGGTTGATACGCCCGGGGAAATAGCGGCGTGAGGCTGTAAACTCCCGGTTTTGCTATCTTTGCGGCCTCTTTTTCAAATCTATGCTATCGGTTCAAAATCTGTCGCTTCAGTTTGGCAAGCGTGTGTTGTTCGATCAGGTAAATCTGACCTTCGCCGGCGGCAATTGCTATGGCGTCATCGGTGCTAACGGTGCCGGTAAATCCACTTTCCTGAAAATTCTGGCAGGTGACATTGACCCTACAGCCGGTCGGGTGAACCTCGAGCCGAATAAACGGATGGCGGTATTGCGGCAAAATCACTTCGCCTACGAGGAGGTTTCGGTTATCGATACCGTACTCATGGGCCACGCCCGCCTATGGCAGATCATGAAAGAAAAAGATGCCATCTACGAGAAGCCCGACTTCACGGAAGCAGACGGCCTGCGGGCATCGGACCTGGAGACTGAGTTTGCCGAACTCAATGGCTGGAACGCTCATTCCGATGCGGCTTCTCTCTTGAGCGGGCTGGGAATTGCCGAAGATAAACACTACCGCCTGATGCAGGAATTAAGCGGTAATGAAAAGGTACGCGTACTTCTCGCGCAGGCTATTTTCGGAAATCCCGACATCCTCATCCTGGATGAACCCACCAACGATCTCGACCTACACACGATCGGCTGGCTGGAAGATTTCCTGCTTGAATTCAAGAACACGGTCATTGTAGTTTCGCACGACCGCCATTTTCTGGATACGGTTTGTACACATGTTGTGGATATCGATTTCAGCGCCATCAAACTCTATACCGGTAACTATTCTTTCTGGTATCAGTCCAGCCAGTTGGCATTGACCCAGCGCGCTGCAGCAAATAAAAAAGCAGAAGATAAAAAGAAAGAGTTGCAGGAATTTATCATGCGCTTCAGTGCGAACGCTTCTAAATCGCGCCAGGCTACCAGCCGCAGGAAGTTATTGGAGAAGATCAACGTAGACGATATCCAACCGTCAACGCGCAGGTATCCGGCTATCATTTTTCAACAAAAGCGTAGCGCAGGCGACCAGATCCTGCACATTGAGCGGCTGAGTTATGCCCTTCAGGGTACAGAGCTTTTTTCTTCCCTCGATTTGTACGTAAACAAGGGTGAAAAAATTGCATTCCTCAGTAAAGAGAGCCTGGCGCTCACCTCACTTTTTCAGATTCTCGCCGGCGAACTAACCCCAACTACGGGCACGTTCCAGTTTGGACAGACCATCATTCCGGCCTACCTGCCCCTCAACAACGAATCTTACTTTCAGTCTGACCTGAACCTGATCGACTGGCTCCGCCAGTTTGCCGAAGAGGAAAATCGCGATGAACAGTATATCCGGGGTTTTCTGGGCAAAATGCTGTTTTCGGGAGAGGAGGTTTTTAAAAAATGCCGCGTCTTATCTGGTGGCGAAAAAATGCGATGCATGATTTCGCGCATGATGTTGGCAGGAGCTAACCTGCTGATTCTCGATGAACCGACCAACCACCTCGATCTTGAATCAATTACCGCGTTCAATAACGCCTTGAAGGATTTTTCGGGTACGGTGCTGTTCACGTCCCACGATCACGAATTCACGCAAACGGTTGCCAACCGCGTGGTCGAAATCACGCCGCACGGATTCATCGATAAACTGATGACGTATGATGAATACATCACCAACGAGCGTGTAGCGCAGCAGCAAGAGGCATTGTATGCCGTGCATTAGAGGTGTGCAGGTTTCTTACTCACCTGAGTTTGGGATTGTGCCGATGCCGATCGTGATCGCGCAATGTCTTCTTTTCCAGATTTTTCAGAAACGCTTCTGTCAGGTTTACGCCGGTCTGGTTGGCGAGGCACAGCAGTACCCAAAGTACGTCAGCCATTTCATCGCCCAGGTCTTTGTTCTTGTCCGATTCTTTTTCAGATTGATCACCAAAGCGCCGTGCCATGATGCGCGCCAGCTCTCCCACTTCTTCGGTGAGGATGGCCATGTTTGTTAGTTCGCTGAAGTACCGTACGCCGTAGGTTTTGATCCATTGATCAACCTGAAGTTGGGCATTTTCGATGGTGAGCATGAGGGTGGGGTTCAGGTGAGGCGAAAGGAAATGAAACGCTGAATGCTGCGGTTAAGGATGAGGAACGTCTCATCAAAATCTTGGGGAGTGCCATAGTAGGGGTCGGGGACTTCAATACCGCCGTCCGGATCGTACGTCCGGATTAGTTCAACCTTGGGATGGTGGTGGGCATCGGCCACGCGCAGGGTATTCCGGTAATTTTGCTGATCCATGACCAGAATATGATCAAAGTTTTCGAAATCATCAGCCTGCAACTGGCGGACGGTATGCGTGATGGCTACACCTTGTTTTTCGGCCGCAGCAAGGGTTCGGCTATCAGCTCCCTGCCCGATATGGTAATCACCGGTACCACAGGAATCAGCAAAAAACGCTGAATCCAGCCCCATTTTCGCTATTTGATGGTTGAAAATGGCCGCCGCCATGGGTGACCGGCAGATGTTACCAAGGCATACAAACAGAACTGACTTTTTCATCCCACAAAAATAATTTCTTCCCCCGGTTACCATCGGCAACTTTCGTCAATAAAGGAGTACATAGCACTTTTTTTCCGCCTTTTGGTTAGAAACGGCCCCTCAAACGGAGGGGCCTTTCTTTTTTTCGATAGTTTTAGGGCACAGATCGTCAAACTATGGAACTTATCATCGTACACGAACAGTATGCCCCCGGAGTGGCACTGATCCAACTGAACAGGCCCAAGGAACTCAATGCGCTGAACCCTCAATTGATGCAGGAACTGCGCGATGCATTGCACCAACTGGATCGCACCGAGGCCGTGCGTGTTATCATTCTGACGGGTAATGAACAAGCCTTTGCTGCAGGTGCCGATATCAAGCAAATGGCCGGCAAAAGTGCTGTAGAAATGTTGATCATGGATCAGTTCAGCACCTGGGATCAAATTCGCAAAGTAAAAAAACCACTGCTGGCGGCCGTTTCCGGATTCGCCCTCGGCGGCGGTTGCGAGTTGGCCATGATGTGCGATCTGATTGTTGCTTCCGAAACAGCACGTTTTGGGCAGCCCGAGATAAAAATTGGCACCATTCCGGGGGCAGGTGGAACCCAACGCCTAACCCGGGCCGTGGGTAAAGCCAAAGCGATGGAGCTGATTCTCACGGGTCGTTTTATGTCGGCAGAGGAAGCTGTTGCCTACGGACTCGCCATTAAGGTAGTACCGGTAGAAATGTTGATGCCCGAAGTGCTTGCATTAGCCAGGGAGATGGCTGCCCATTCGCCCATCGCCATTCAGCTGGCCAAAGAAGCGGTTAACCGCGCCTATGAAACTCACCTGGACGAAGGGCTGGCCTTCGAGCGAAAGAACTTTTACCTCACGTTTGCGAGCGAAGATCAAAAAGAAGGCATGCAGGCCTTCATTGAAAAACGCAAGCCGGATTTCAAGGGCAGGTGATTTAGCGCACAGCGATACCAAAGCCCAGCGAAAGCGCACTGAATTTCTGCAGCGTATAATCGCCATGAAAAGTGATCGGGCCGAATTTCAGGCGCAGACCAGCGGTAACACGGGGACCGGTGGCTGAACCACTAACGGAAAAAGGGTCACGTGTTTCAAAGCTACCATTCCCATCAAAATCATAAGCGCCCAGAACGTCCATGCGCGTAGTTGCCAGATTGTAACCCAGCCCGCCATAGAGGGTAAGTACGGAAATTTTTTTTGAGATCAGCCCCTGAAGCGTTGAGGCAGATACACTGAAATCCCCCTGCTGATCGGGGCGCTGGGCACTGAAGCCGAGGTTCAGTTGCATTTGCGTATGGGCTACAAACACAGACAAATCGAAAGGCATTTTGTTGATCCCCGGGATGTACTGTTTGATATCGTGCATGATGCCGATGCCCCACAGGCTTACACTCCCGTTAGTATCGCTGACCCGGAAGTTAACTTCGGGCAGAAAGCGCACTTTCACGTCAATGCCTTTCGGCAGGGCAATGCCGAGGTGTGCGATCGGTACGGGCAGGTAGTTAAAATCAATTCCGGCTAACCCCGAAAACGAGGAGCCCGGGACAACAGGCCGCGTGGTGAATTGCGGGGGCGTGTCCGCTCCGAAAAAGGTGGGGATAAATCCTTTGCCGTTAGCCGCCACGGCCTGCCCGTTTACGTCGCGGGTCAGGAGCATGTTCGTCAGTCGGGTATTATCGACTTCAAACTGTTTTTCACTGCCTGGAATGAGCACCGGATTGACCGTAATGGTCAGGTCGAAACCTGGAAACTTGTGCACTTTGGCGGTATTGTACCAGCCTTGGTTGAGCCCCGCTCCCCAGGCCACGGCAAAGGGTTTAAGGTATCCC
>CANGUI010000082.1 GCA_947457025.1 Flammeovirgaceae bacterium
AAGACATCGTGGGCTGCGTTGAACTTTCTCTCCCGAATCAACAGTTGCCCGCGGCCTAGGTTTGCCGTGGCAAGACCGAAAGAATTTTTCGTGATTTGGTGTAGCTGTAACGTAGTGTCCAAGTATGCTGCTGCTTTCTTCAATTCTCCCTTCTCCAGGTAGATTTGGGCAAGTTGCGAGAGGATGTAGGGTTCCAGTACGCGGATATTTCGTTCGCGCGTAACACGAAGCGACCTCAATTGTATTTCTTCGGCTTTCAAATAATTACGCTGGCGGATGTAGATGTCACCCATTTCGTTCAGGTAGTAGGCTTCGCCATCATCGTCGTGTAGCATGATGCCTAATTTCCGCGAAATGGCTAGGTGCTGTAGGGCCAGGTCATACTGACCCAGTTCTATAAAAACACTCCCTATGTTATGGTTGGCTACTGCCATCTCAAGGGAGTCCTGGCGTCGCCTGGCAATCTCGTGCGAGTTGGCAAATGCGAAGTAGGCTTCATCGTATTCGCCCAACGCAAGGTAAGAGTCTCCTATATAGTTAAGTGCGTCCACCAGCTGTGCGCTGTCTCCCAACGACTGCGCCAGCGCCAGCCGTTGTTTGTCAATCCGCAGGGAGGTGGTGAAGTCGCCTAACAGCATGGCAGAATAGCTCTCGGAATGATAGACGAGCAGCCGGGCCCAGTTCCATTGGTTGGATTCCGCCAGGCGCCGCGCTTCGGCCAGGTATTCTCTGGCCTTGTCGATGTTCAGGTATTCCGTTTCACGATTCAGTGAAACAAGCCATTTGATACGAAGCGAATCAGAAGTAGCCGATTTAAGCAGGCGCTGCAAACTGTCAATGCGTTGCTGGGCGAATGTGGGGGCACCCATTACCATCACGAGAAATACAATGCGAAACCTGGCCATGGCCTACACCAGCAGTTTGGTTATGCCGATCAAAAAAATCAACAGCAGGCTCATGGGAATCAGGTATTTCCAGCTGATGGAAGTTAACTGATCAATCCGCACCCGCGGAAATGTCCAGCGAACCCAGATTTGCAGCAAAACCAGCAGCACTGTTTTCATCAGCATTCAGCTTATCCCCCACCAGTGTCTGTTTGTCCAGGTGGCCAGCGTCCAGTTTCCGAGGTTGGGCAAGGGCGAATTCCAACTGCCAAAAAACAAAATCGCTCCGAGCATGCTAACCAACAGCATCATGGCATACTCTCCCAACATCAGGATGGCAAAGCGGAAGCCGGAGTATTCAGTGTGGTAGCCGGCTACTAGTTCAGATTCGCCTTCAGGCAGATCAAACGGAGCCCGGTTGCATTCGGCCAGCGAGGCGATGAAAAAAATAATCCAGACCAACATCAGCCACGGCATTTGCACGATGTTCCAGGCGAAAACTCCGCCCAGCTGCGTGAGATCAATTCCAAAAGCATGGATGGGTCGGGCAGCGTGAATTCCCTGCTGCGCTGAGATGATTTGCAGATCGAGCGTACCGGCGTGCATCACAACGGCCACCAGGCAAAGACTCAGTGGAATCTCGTAAGACACAATCTGCGCAGCAGCCCGAAAAGCACCAAGCGTGCTGTACTTGTTTCGGGAACTCCAGCCCGCCATCAGGATACCGGCCACATCTAGCGAAATAATGGCCAGCAGAAAAAAGATACCCGAAGAAACCGGAGCACCTGGCCAGGCAGGGTGTAGCGGCAATACGGAAAAACCTCCGAAAATGGCAACGAAAATCACTACCGGCGCGATTTTGAAAATCAATGGCGTGGCACCGGCGGGCCGAAGGTCTTCTTTTTGCAAAAGTTTGAGCAAATCGGCTACTGTTTGCAAAAGGCCGTAGTAGCCCGTTTCCATCGGCCCCAGCCGACTTTGCATAAAAGCCGGAATTTTACGTTCAGCATATACCACCAGCACGGTGTACGTCACCAGAAAGGGGAGCAAAAAAAAGAAAGTGCTCATTTCGGCGCTAAAGATACACGAATTAAGAAAACGTCCATCTCCGGTCGCTACAGCTTTTGAAGTTGTAAGTGAATCTGTTCGCCAAAGAAAAGCCGCGTGGCGAGTTCAAAACCCTCGGTATAATCGGACACATAGAAGCGATGCACCGGTTCTTCCGGCGCATGGGCAATTTGCTTTTCCTGCAGATAACCATTTACGGCACGAGCCACTAGTTCAGATGAATCGAGTACAGCTGCCCGCCCCTGGTAAAATGCGGCAATTTCTTTTTTGATGAGGGGATAGTGGGTGCATGCGAGGATCAACGCCGCCACGTCGGCCAGGTCGGGGCGTGACAAGTACTCTTCAATAAGGTCGTGGCTGATCTTGTTGTGATGGAATCCTTCTTCGATCATGGGCGCAAGCAGCGGCGTGGCCAGTGAATGCAGGGACACGGTTGGATTGAGCTCCAGCAGTTTGCGCTTGTAGATGCCAGACTGCACGGTGCGTTTCGTGCCAATCAAGCCCACGCGTTGGTGGCTGTAGCGGGCGCTCACCCACTCCACCATCGGGTCAATCACATTTATGATTCGGGCATCTGTCCGCACATATTCTTTTAAAAGATCGTAGGCGGCAGAACTGGCCGAATTGCAGGCGATCACCAACACCTTACAGCCCTGTTGCAGCAGGAAATCCGCAATGCGTATGCTGTAAGCTTGAATGGCTGCTTCTGACTTATCCCCGTAAGGGAGATGAGCCGTATCTCCGAAATAGATCAGCCGCTCATAGGGGAGAAGCTGGCGGATGGCATGGGCCACGGTGAGGCCGCCAATACCGCTGTCGAAGATACCAATTGGCCGCCGGTTAGATTGCATGCGCGAAAATAACAGGTTGCCGTGCGCAAACACCTGAACCAGTCTTTTTTTAGTTAATATTGCCTGTTCGAAAATTGTAAGAATATGGCACACCAACTTTTGAAAGGAAAAAGGGGTATCATTTTCGGAGCGCTGGATGAAAATTCCATCGCCTGGAAAACAGCGCTGCGGGTGAAGGAAGAGGGCGCTTACTTTACGCTCACCAACGCACCCATCGCCTTGCGAATGGGCAAGATCAACGAACTGGCGAAGGCATGCGATGCGCAGGTGATTCCGGCGGATGCAACTTCGGAGCAGGAGTTGCACCACCTGTTCACCAAATCGATCGAAATACTGGGCGGCAAACTGGATTTTGTGTTGCACTCCATCGGCATGAGCCCCAACGTACGCAAAGACAAATCGTACGGTGATTTAAATTACGACTGGTTTCTCAAAACGCTGGATATTTCAGGAGTGTCATTTCACAAAGTGCTGCAAACAGCCGAAAAAACAGATGCCATGAATGAATGGGGATCCGTGGTAGCGCTGTCGTACATCGCCGCACAGCGAACGTTTCCCGATTATTCGGATATGGCACAGGCCAAGTCGGTGCTCGAGTCCATCGCGCGAAGCTATGGTTACCGTTTTGCCAAGCTGAAGAAAGTGCGGGTCAATACCATTTCGCAGTCGCCAACAAAAACGACCGCGGGGGCAGGGATTTCCGGCTTTGATGTCTTTTATGACTATGCCCAGATGATGTCACCACTGGGAAATGCCTCGGCCGAGGATTGCGCCAACTACATTGTGCTGATGTTTTCTGATTACACCCGGATGGTTACCATGCAGAACCTGATGCACGATGGTGGTTTCTCATCCACGGGCATTACCGAAGACCTGATCGAACGACTCACGAAACCGTAATCCGGGTTCCATGATTCGATTTGCCCCGTGTAAGATCAACCTGGGGTTGCACGTCATCAGCAAACGTGCGGATGGATATCATAACCTTGAAACGTGTTTTTATCCCGTTCCGTGGTACGACATCGTAGAGGTCATTCCCAGCCAACGCACGCAGTTTACCATCTCAGGTTCCACGATCCCTGGCGATGCCACTGCCAACCTGTGCCTGCGCGCGTACGAACTTCTCCAACCCGTATATACGCTTCCGGCAGTCAGTATACACTTGCACAAGGTGATACCAACCGGTGCGGGCCTGGGCGGGGGCTCTTCTGATGGTGCTCATGTGCTCCGGGCGCTGAACGATTTGTTTGAACTCAATCTCTCGCAGACAGAACTCTGCATCCTGGCCGAAAAACTGGGCAGCGACTGTCCCTTCTTCTTGTTTGATGAACCCATGATGGGCACAGGTCGGGGCGAAATACTGAGGCCTGCACCGATTTCGCTGACTGGTTATTTTCTGGTAGTGGTGAAGCCACCCATTCACGTGTCAACTGCAGAGGCGTACCGCGGCATTGTGCCGAAGATGCCCGCGTTTAGCTTGCGCGAGATTTTAGCTGAGCCCGTGACTACCTGGCGCCAGCGGCTGGTGAATGACTTTGAGCACTCCGTTTTCAGCAAATACCCGGAACTGGAAGAAATCAAAAACAACCTATACGATCTTGGCGCTTGTTATGCAGCGATGAGCGGCTCGGGTTCTGCCGTATTCGGGATTTTTACAACACCTGTTGCCCTGCACGATCAGTTCAACGCGGCAACGTTCTGGGCCGGTGAGTTGAGTAGCTAAATTCGCACACTGTCGGGGTAGAGCCGCTTTTTCAGCATCGGATACATGGCCACTGCCACCAGAATAACCGCCGTACCGATATAGAAATTCATAGCCATCAGTTCGCGGGAGCCAAAAATCCAGAGTGCCAGCAGCATGCCGTAGATGGGTTCCAGATTCAGCGTAAGCTGGATGAAAAAGACGGATAGTTTTTTGGTGAGGCGAATGGCGGTGGCAAAAGCGTAGACCGAGCATACCCAGGCGAGCAGCGCAACATAAAACCAATCCGACAGGGTGGGGCGGAGGTACAAGGTGCCGCTGTCCGACCAAAGAACGAGATAGAGCGGAAAGCAGGCTGCGATGAAAATCGCAGCGCCCACCATTTGGTAAAACGTCATCGTAAAGGCATCAATCCGATTGACCAGTCGCGCATTCAGGATCGAAAAAATGGCAGCGGTAAGGCCCGACAGAATCCCTAAAAGCAAACCCGCGTAGTACGGAAAGCCATCACTCACGATCACCACCAGCCCGGCGAGGACCACGAGCCCGAATCCGATATCCAGTAGGCGAAACGGCTGTCGTCTGGAGAAGGGTTCAAGTAGGGCAGCCCACAGCGAGCAGGTGGCAAATCCAATCAGACTGGTGGACGGGTTGGCTACGCGGCCGGCGATGAAAAAGAACAGCCAATGAGCACCAACGATGCTGCCAACACCCAGTAATTTCAGGGCATCGGTATGCGTTACACGAAAGGACTTTTTCAATCCCCACATCAGTAGCCCCACGCCGCCCGCGGCCAGCAGGGTGCGGAGGAATACCATCTCGGTGGGAGGCAGGGTGATGAGCCTGCCCAGAACGGCGGTGAAGCCCCACAGGAAAACAATGAAATGCAATTGCAGATAATCTTTTAACCGGACCATCTACCGCGGAACGTAACGATACATGGCCAGCGAAAGTGCGGCAAACACGGAGTTGGGCAGCCACGCAGCCGCAAATGGTGAAAGCGAGCCCGCTTCGGCGAATGTGCGGGTGAGCATGAAAAACAAAATAAAAACAAATGAAAGCATAAAGCCCAGTGCAATCTGGAAGCCTGTG
Source organism: Flammeovirgaceae bacterium (assembly GCA_947457025.1). Taxonomy (GTDB): domain Bacteria; phylum Bacteroidota; class Bacteroidia; order Cytophagales; family Cyclobacteriaceae; genus ELB16-189. Next base: position 5,598 of record CANGUI010000082.1, read on the forward strand.
CCCCCGCGGCTCTTACGGGCCGATACCAGGACGCCCATGAATACGAGGATGAAAATGGTAAATGGAGCCGCCTGACGGATGTGTCTTTCCACTTCAAACACCTCTACGCCCGTAGATCCTCGAAAGCGCAGCTTCCGAATGTGGTCGGCAAGCTCAGGGTTTGTCATGCCATCAAACTTACGGTCATCGTTAGCAAAATCGGTAGGCGTGATGGCCAGCACGGTATCCAGTGTCTGGCCGGTTTCTTTAAACTGAGTATTGTGATTTCCCGGCGTGAGGAACTGATCATCCACCTGGCGGTGAGTCCAGTAGTTCAGTGTCCAGGATTGTTTCACCGAGTCCCATTGGATGTGATCGGCTGTGAGTTTTTCAACCAACCGGTTGTCATCGAAACGTTCCAGTGCAAACTGATAGCCGATATTCGCCTGATTATTGAAGCTGTTCATATACAGATAAATGTTCGGCTGTATCTGCATGTGGATGTTCCGTTTGTCGTAATAGTACCGGGTTTTCAGGTACTGCATTTCGAAACCGAGGCGGTCTTGATTGGAGCGGGGAATGATCCAGCCATTCAGGTAAAAAGAGATTCCAGCGATAACCGCTGCACTGATAAAGTACGGCAGCAGCAGGCGATTGAAACTCATGCCCCCACTCAACATGGCGATGATTTCCGTATGGGCGGCAAGCCGCGAGGTGACATACACGATTGAAATGAAAACGGTAATGGGGGTCAGCAGTCCGGCAATCCAGGGGATGAAGTCGGCATAATATTCCAGAATTGCACCGGATGACAGGTTGCTTTTCGAAAACTTGTCGATCTTTTCCGTCAGGTCGATGGCCACAATGATGGCGCTCAGGATGATCACCACGAAAAAGAAGGTTGACAAGACTTTCTGAATGATGTAGCGGTCGAGGATTTTCATGTCACAGGCGTTGCATCAGCGTTTTCGATTGCTGGTTTTTCCAGGCTGCGAAGGTGCCCGCCAGAATCTGCTCACGGGCGCTGCGAACGAGCCAAAGGTAAAACCGAAGATTATGAACGGAAGCAATTTGCGCGCCTAAAATTTCCCTATTCACTATGAGGTGGCGCAGGTACGCTTTGGAGTGCCGCGTGCTGGCATCGCCACCAAGGGTGGCATCCAGGGGGCTCAGGTCATCTTTCCATTTTTCGTTGCGGATGTTGATGATGCCTTCGGTGGTGAACAGCATCCCGTTGCGGGCATTGCGTGTGGGCATCACGCAATCGAACATGTCTACGCCAAGGGCGATGCACTCGAGAATATTTTCCGGGGTGCCAACGCCCATCAGGTAACGGGGACGGTCGGAGGGCAGAATCCGGCAGACCAGATCGGTCATCTCGTACATCACGTCAGCCGGCTCTCCCACGGAAAGACCTCCGATGGCGTTTCCGGGTTGGCCGGCACGGGCAATCACATGGGCAGATTGTTCGCGCAAATCCCGGAAGGTGCTCCCCTGAACGATGGGGAAGAGTGTTTGTTCGTAGCCGTATTTTGCAGGGGTGGCGCAAAAACGAGCGAGGCAACGAGCCAACCACTCATGGGTGAGCATCATCGACTCGCGGGCGTACGGGTAGTCGCACGGATAGGGCGTACATTCATCGAAGGCCATGATGATATCGGCTCCGATGCTGCGCTGAATGTCAACAGCAAGTTCCGGGGTGAACGTGTGGCGCGATCCATCGATGTGCGACTTGAACGTGACACCCCCTGCAGAGATCTTTCGGTTCTCGGCCAGCGAATACACCTGATAACCGCCGCTGTCCGTAAGCAGGGGGCGGTGCCATCCCATAAAAGCATGAAGTCCTCCGGCTTTTTCAAGTAACGACACACCGGGCCGCAGATACAAATGATAGGTATTGCCCAGAATGATTTTGGCGTCAATGTCGGTTTCCAACTCGCGCTGGTGCACGGCTTTCACCGAACCGGCCGTTCCCACCGGCATAAAAATGGGCGTGGGTAT
>CANGUI010000083.1 GCA_947457025.1 Flammeovirgaceae bacterium
CACCGGTGATATCACTTTCGTGCGATCGCTTCCCGCTGTGCGAGCCAATGAAGGCCCCATGCGGTCGGCCAGGGCGGGATCGTTGTACGTAACCGGATACATGATTTGAATGTTCACGTCGGCCCGGGCACCGGCGCTCTCCGCGATGCGGGAGGCGGTTTGGCCGATGCGGCGGTGAATGTCTTTGCGCATGTCTTCGTCAAAACTGCGAATGGTGCCGATCATATTTACTTCTTCCGGAATGATGTTGCCGCGGTTGCCGCCGTGGATGCTGCCAATGGTCACCACGGCCGCCCCCTTCGTTAGTTCTGCCTGACGGCTCACCACCGTTTGCAGACCCGACACCACCTGCGAGGCCACCACAATCGGATCCACGCTGTCCCACGGCGTGGCGCCGTGGGCACCGAGGCCCATGATTTTGATGGCCAACCCATCGACCGCTGCCATCAGGCTGCCGGGGCGGTACGACAGTTGCCCGGAGGGCATGAGGGACTGAATGTGCAGCCCGAAGATCACATCTACTTTCGGATTGGCGAGCACACCTTCCTTCACCATCAGCTCGGCACCGGCGGGTGCTTCTTCAGCCGGCACTCCTTCTTCAGCCGGCTGAAAAATGAACTTCACAGTGCCGCGTAGCGCGCTCTTGTGCCGGGTCAGTACCTCAGCCACAGTCATGAGAATGGCCATGTGCGCGTCATGTCCGCAGGCATGCATCACACCGGACTCCTGACCTGCGAGGGTGGCGCGTTCTTTAGATAGAAAAGGCAGGCTGTTGCGCTCGGTGATGGGCAGGCCGTCCATATCCGCGCGGAGCGCAACCACCGGCCCGGGCTTGCCACCCTTGAGCAGTGCCACAATGCCCGTTTTGGCCACCGGATGCTGAACCTCCAGTCCGAGTTTTTTCAGGTGTGCGACAATGTAGGCGCTGGTCTTTACTTCCTGATTCGAAAGCTCCGGGTATTGATGAAAATAACGGCGCCAGGTGATGAGTTGTGGTTCGAGGCTGCTCGCCTGTTGATCGAGTTGGGTTTGCAGGTTGGCAGGCACCTGGGCCTGCGCGAGGGCCATCCCCAACAGGCAGATGGCCGCGACGCGGATCGGTGGGAGATTTTTCATTCGAACAGGTAAAGTAGTGAAATCACGGCAAACAGCCAGCGCGTATTTGTACGGGTGGCGGCTGGCAAATCAGGCAGCCAGCCACCAGGGGCTGAACAGCAACCAGAGAAAAAGAACAGCAGCCACCAGGAACAAGGTGAGCAACAAGTCGGTGGTGAAGTTCGGGCTTCGCGGCGCCGCATCTTTGCGGTAGGTAACGAGTTCGAGCTGTTCGGCGGATTGCTGCGGAGCGGTGAGGCTGACCAACACGAGGATCACACTGCAAAACAGGAACAGGAACAAGGCAAAGTGCAGGAAGTTGATGCTGAGCAGAGTCTGCAACAGGCTCCCGGACGTGACCTCCAGCATGCCTTCTTTGGCCATAAACTCCGCTACCAATCGCGTTATGCCGAGCAGAAATCCCGACCAGAGCGCAACAATGGCCCCGCGGGCATTGATGCGCCGGTTGAACAGGCCGAGCAAAAACACCGCAGCGATGGGCGGCGAAATGTACGCCTGAATGCTTTGCAGATAGTGAAACATGCCACCCCCCATCAGGGTCTTCATAAACGGAATCCACGCGAGGCTCACCACCACCAGCACCACCGTGGCAACCTGCCCCACCCAGACCAGCTGCTTTTCCGAAGCGTCCGGTTTAAACCGCTTGTAAAAGTCGATCGTGAATAAAGTGGATACCGAATTAAAAGCAGACGAGAGCGAACTCATCAGTGCAGCCAGCAGCGCCGCGATGGCGAGGCCCTTCAAGCCCACCGGCAGCAGCGTGGTAATCATCGCGGGCATCGCCTGGTCGGGATTATCGAGGGAATACACCAGCAACCCTTTTTTCATGAGCGCGTAGGCAATGATCCCTGGCAACAAAAAGATGAAGACGGGAAGCAACTTCAGAAAGCCCGCGAAAAGCGAGCCGCGGCGTGCTTCGCTGATGTCTTTTGCCGACAATACCTTTTGCACGATAAACTGATCCGTGCACCAGTACCAAACCCCCAGAATCGGTGCGCCAAACAGCATGCCGGTCCAGGGGTAGTTGGTGTCCGACATCGGGCGCCACATGTTGAAGAATTGCTGCACGCCCGGATTACCCGGTTGTGCGGAGGCAGCGGCAATCGTGTTGGTCATCTCACCCCATCCGCCCAGCTGATCGAGGCCTACAAATGTGACGGCAAGGGTGCCCGCCAGCAGGATAAAGGTCTGAATGAGATCGGTGTAAATGACTGCTGTGAGACCGCCCAGTACGGTATAAAATCCGGTCGAAAGCACGATGATGATGGCCCCCGTCCAGAAGGGAATGCCAAACATATCGAAGATCAGGGCCCCCGAAAAAATGATCAGCGAAATTTTGGTGAGCACATAGGCCAGGATGGAAACAACGGAGAGATACGTACGCGCCGCTGACGAGTAGCGAAGCTCCAGAAACTGGGGCATGGTGTATACGCCGGTTTTCAGATAGAAGGGAACGAACACCCATCCCAGTAAAATGAGCACCAGGGAAGCAAGAATTTCAAACTGCGCATTCGGCATGTCGGCCCGCGCTCCCGAGCCCGCGAGCCCAAGAATAATTTCCGAGCCGATATTGGATGCAAACAGCGCGGCGCCAATCACAAACCAACCTTCACTCTTACCAGATAGAAAGTAATCGACTGACGCTTTTGTATTCTGGCTGTGCTTGCGCCGGATGGTCGCCCACCGCGCAATGAGGAGTACCACGGCAAAGTAGGCAAGCACAATGATCATGTCGGGAGTGGAGAGGGAGGAGTTCATAGGATTTCGGACGTGGTTGGCGTACAAGTAATGGTTTTATGAATTGGAATACAAATGTCTTTTTTTGAAATGTATCGGATTTTCACGCGCGTACCGGTTGAAGGCCTTGTTGAAGTACGATAGGTTCGTAAACCCGCTTTCGAAACATGCTTCGGTGATCGTGTAGTCCTGAAGCAAAAGTTTTTTGGCCTGGTTGATGCGGTACTCGTTCACAAATTCGGTGAAGGTCATGTTTGTCATCTTCCGGAAATACCGGCAGAAGGCAGCCATGGAAAGACTGCATAATTCCGCCATCGTCTGCGGATTTATTTTTTCCTGGTAGTGATCCTGCACATAGTGGTAAATCCGCTTCAGCCGCTGCTGCTCCTTGAGATTATACCGTTGGGCAACCGGGGCGACGTGCAGCGACTCGCTTTCGCTGCTTGTGGCGAGCATTTGAAAAATCTCGAGCAGGTGAACCAGTTGCCGGAAGTGGGACAAGCGGCCAAGTTCTTTCAGTTTCTCTCCGATGTGTTCTTTGGTGCGGCCGCGAAATGTAACCACGTGGCGTGCCCTGGCAAAGAGGTTGCGGATGTCCGAAAGTTCGGGGATCGTACGCAAGGCATCACTCAGAAAATCCTCCTTCAGCTGCACCACAATTTTTTCGTAGTGGGTGCGCAACCCGTAGTCGAAATTGAGATGTGGGATGTACGGCCCCATGAACACCAGGTCGCTGCCGTGGTAACGTGAAATGTGCTCGCCAATGTGCCGGGTGCCGTCCGCACCGGAGATGAAAATCAATTCATACTCAGGATGGTAGTGCCAGTAAAACAGGTCGTTAAGGCGCGGGTTTTTCAGGATCCGGAAAGAACTGCCCGCATCTGGCTTGACTTTCTCTAACTCAATTTTCATTCCCATCTGGCATTCGGCTGAATTACCCGCCCCAGTTTCGATCACCACCCCGAAAGAGGTACTTTCTGCCGCCGCGTCGGGCCCACTCTTACGGGTAATTGGGATGGGAACAAACGCATCGGCAAAGTCTGGTCTGGTATTTATCCAAAACTATACATTTTTACGGTTCAGAAGCTACAAAATATCAATACAGAACAAAAAAAGGCGATTGCAGGAGAACAACGGAATACTCGGCAGGCCTACTTTTGTTTTACGAAAACAGACTGTCTCTATGGAAAAGCAAGCGACCATGGCCCCCACGATGGCACCGAATCAGAATCATAAGGAGATCCCCGGCAATCCTTCAACGGCAACGTCTAGCAGTTTAAAGCTGAACGACCGTACCAACGGCAAACCCTTGCGGGTCCTGAGCGAAGACGACTGGTCTTTTTGGGTAAATAACGGGTACATCGTAATCAGGCGTGCTGTGCCGCAGGAAAACTGCGACCGGCTGGCTGCCTTGCTGTGGGAGTTTGAAGAAAAGGATCCCCAGGACATGGGGACGTGGTACACGGCGCCCCGTGCTGAGATGAAAATGAAAGAGCTGGCCAACACCGGGATGGTTGAGATCTACAATCATCAGTACCTGTGGGACAACCGGTCGGTGCAGCGCGTGTACGACGCCTTCGTGGATATCTGGGGTACCGAGAGACTCTGGGTCACGATTGATCGTGCCAAGCTGAATTTTCCGATCCGGCCCGGCTACGAATACAAAGCCTTCATTCACTGGGATTATGATCCGGAAACCAGGCCGGTCAACGTGCAGGGCGTGCTGGCGCTGGCAGATCAAACCGATGAAGATATGGGAGGATTTCAGTGTATCCCGGAACTGTTCCGCACGTACGACATCTGGAAGAAGACGCAGCCGGCAGACCGCGATCGGTTCAAGCCCGATACCACCGGGTTTACCCCCACGAAAGTGAAAATGGAAAAAGGGGATCTGCTCATTTTCAACAGCCTCCAACCTCATGGCATCCGGGCAAACAACTCGGGCAATAAAGTGCGCATGGCGCAGTACATTTCCATGATGCCGGCGGAAGAAGAAAATGAAGCGATGCGGCAGTGGCGCATCAACTCGTGGAATAACCGGATCGCTCCGGATGGCTACGCCTTTCCCGGTGATCCGCGCAACTGGGAGCAGACCAAATATGGCCGTGCGGAACTCAACCCCCTCGGCAAAAAATTATTGGGGTTGGAGAAGTGGTAATTGCCCGGCGCTGCAGCTGCACATGAATCAACTTTACACCGTTTTGAATACCGGCGCCCGCATGCCCCTGCTGGGATTGGGCGTGTACGACATGTACGACCGCGAAGCCGAGGACGCTGTAGGCCGCGCTTTGGAAATCGGCTACCGCCTCATCGACACGGCGGCGATGTATAAAAACGAACGCGAGATTGGCAATGCCATCCGCGCCAGTGGTGTACCTCGCCGCGACATTTTTCTCACCACAAAAGTGGCTGATGCCGATCAGGGGTATGAGGCCACGCTACGCGCCTTCGAGGAGAGCAGCCGGAAATTGAATTGCGACTACATTGACCTTTACCTCGTGCACTGGCCGATCCGCGCCCCCCTGAAAGACTCGTGGCGTGCGCTTGAACCCCTGTTCGCAGAAAAGCGGGTGCGCGCCATCGGGGTTGCTAACTACCTCGTGCCGTTTTTAACTGAACTGGATACATACAGTACCATCACCCCTGCCTTGAACCAGGTGGAGTTCAGTCCATATCTATTTCTCGAAGACCTGCTGCTGGAGTGCCGTCGCAGAACCATTCAGCTGCAGGCTTACACTCCCCTCGTGCGCGGGCAGCGCTTTTCCGATCCGAAGCTGCTCCGCATGGCGGAGAAATACGGTAAAACTCCCGCACAGATCATCCTGCGCTGGGCGCTGCAACTGGGCGTCTCCACCATTCCCAAGTCAGCAAACGCGGAGCGCCTGAAAGAAAATTTTAATGTGTTCGATTTTCAGATCGGCGCGGATGATATGAATGCCGTCAATGCCTTTCATGAAAACTTCCGCGTGGTGGACGATCCGATGGGATTGCTTTGAGTTTGCTAAACGCCTGACAGACTTTCTTTTGCAAGGCCTAGAGTGACCCGAATTTACTCAGCGATGCTCCATTCTTGGCAGTGAATAAGAAAATTAACGTTTCGGACTACTGACCACCACCGAGATGGCAGCAGGCATCTACTCGGGAGCAGAGAAAATCAGTGACTTCGATTATACCTTTTGAAAAACAGACAAAGGCTTGGCTTTGCCCCCAGATCATCGGGTACACAATAACCGGTAATGGGCGGAGCTTATTTGGTGATGGTGATGGAATCAATCACTTGACTTTTGGCATCAATCTGTTTCAGAGAAAGAGTTTTGCTGTTGGTTTCAATCATTGTGAAAGAGTGGATGTCTGAAATCATTTTTGCTGTGAAGGGCACCCAGTTATCCTGTGGTTCGTGTTTCCACATGAAGGGTTTTGCACTCAGCTCTTTGTCATACAGGCTTGCACCGCCTGCTCCGGTTACGATGTAAATTATCCCCTTGGGTTTTGTCTTGGTACTACCATCAAACTCCTGGTCGAGTGTAAATTTCCCGTCAACGCGACCCTCCTTTGAAATCAAATACTGCGATCCTGTGGAATCCTTCTTCGGCTCAAACGTAAGCGGAAAAGAACGTTGATAATTGTGCACATGACCGGTGAGTACCAGGTCTACGCCCAGTTGTTCCAGTGCAGGAGAAAGCAATCGCATCAGTTGATAATCATAATGCGCTTTACTGGAATTAAAGCCGGGTTGGTGATAGGCCACAATTTTCCAATCAGCCTTACTGTTACCAAGATCTTTTGCTAGCCAGTCGATAATGGCGGGGTCAAGTGGATTAACATACGTATTGGCATCCAGGCATGCAATATGAACATTGCCGTGATCAAATGAGAAGTGAGTCATGCGTGGAAATCGTGGTTTTACCGCTTGTCGAAATGCATCAACTCGATCGGCTGGGCCTTTTACCACAAGCGTTTCGTTTGGCATAGCGGCATTTAAAGGAAGGTCGTTATAGTAGAAGTAAGCTAATCCGTCAGGATACTTGGTCAGATCAGCGCTGTAAATATCATGATTGCCCACTAGCATATAGAAAGGTATTGTTTTCATTATCGGAGAGCCGATCAACGTATCTGCGCTGGGCGCCGTATAATACGGGAAGAAATTTCTGCGGTATTCCTGTTCGCGCCCGCTGTTGTAGACATTATCGCCGGTTACCAAAACAAAATCCGGATGTTGTTGATAGACCAGCCAGGAAATCTTTGCCTGCTGCGAGGATCTTGCGCCACAATCACCAAAAATTGCGAAGCGTGTTTGAGGTTTTTTTGTGCGGGTGCGGAAAGACCGCCGGGTGATCTCCTCCCCATTGCGCAGTACCCGGTATACGTACTCCTGATCGAACTTCAACCTCGATAACGCACTCCGGTAAAGAAGAGTTGATTTAACGCCCAACCGAAGTTGATTGACGTTCACGTTGGCGGTCATCGCTTTTTTCGAAGAATCAAACGACGTTCCGGCTGCATACTCAACAATGAATTGGGCAGCAATACTGTCGGTTTGCCAGATAATCACTTTAGGGCATCTCTAAAAACCCATGCTAAATCTACAATAATCGGTTAACGGTTCTATCTTTGGAAAAAAAGAAAAAGAAATGGGTCACACAACGCGCGGATTATTTGATGAGCAGTTTCGGTTAGAAAA
>CANGUI010000084.1 GCA_947457025.1 Flammeovirgaceae bacterium
CCGAATCTCCACTCCGCGTCCGGCGGCAGCCAAGACGTTTCCAAAGTACGCGGTTGGTTTGAAAAATTCATTACCACTAAAATTTTTTCGTCGTCCGTTACGCGCCGGTAGGCGAAAATTTCTTCCTCCCGATAGGGTACCGGGATGTAATCACCGATGGCGAGAACTGCGTGTTGCCTGCGAAACCGAACCAGGTTCCGGAAATACTGTAACACGGACCGATCGTCTGCCTCCTGCGCATCCACATTGATCTGGCAAAAATTGGGATTGACCACCATCCACGGTTCTCCTGTGGTGAAGCCGGCGTGCTGCTGCGCAGACCATTGGAAAGGCGACCGTGCGTTGTCGCGGCCACTGTAGTTTGCCACCCGTAAAAATTCTGCCTCGGGCACTCCCCTCGCTTGAGCCTGCCGCCAACCATTTCGGGTTTCGATGTCTTTCGACTCATCCACGCTACCCAGCGTCAGGTTTGTCATGCCAATCTCATCGCCCGCGTAAACGAAGGGCGTGCCCCGCTGGGTGAGCATGAGCGTGAGTAACAGCGTGGCGGACGAACGCCAGTGTTCATCATCATTTCCCCACCGCGATACCATGCGGGCAAAGTCGTGATTGCCCAGAAAGATGCTGCCCCACCCCTGCTCTGCCAGCGCGTTGTGCCACGTGCTGAACACCTGCTTAAAGTCGCGGAGCGTCCAGGGTATGGGATCGAAACGCCCACCCGGGCCCTGGTCCATGAACATGTGGCCGAAATGAAAAATCATATTCAGCCCCCGTTGCGCATCCAGGTAGTCACGGGCATTTTGCGGCGTGATGCCCGGCCCCTCTCCCACCGTCATACACGGGTAGTGATCCCAGACGCACTCGCGCATCTCGGCAACGAATTCCCGCAGGCGTGGCCCATTTGCATAGTACTTCCGGATCGTCTCGTTGAAATCGGGTGTATCCGTATCCGGAAAATCAGGATGCTTCGAGATGGCAGAGATAACATCCAGACGTAAGCCATCAACCCCTTTTTGCAGCCAGAACTCCATGATGGCCGCGAGTTCCGCGCGCACAATCGGATTTTCCCAATTGAGATCCGGTTGCTTTTTGGAAAATAGGTGAAGGTAATAGGCATCCGTTGCAGCATCATACTGCCAGGCGCTGCCCCCGAAAAAAGATGGCCAGTTGTTAGGCGGTTGATTGCCCTTGCCCTGGCGCCAAAAATAGTAGTCGCGGTACGGGTTGTCTGTACTTTTTCGGGATTCAACAAACCACACATGTTCATCCGACGAATGGTTGAGCACCACATCGATGATCAGCCGGATGCCCCGGCTATGCAGGGCGGCAAGTAACCGGTCAAAATCTTCCATCGTACCAAACTCATCATGAATGGCGCAGTAGTCGCTGATGTCGTAGCCTCCATCATCATAGGGCGACCGGAAGATGGGATTGAGCCACACGGCGTCAACACCCAGACGTGCGATGTAATCAACTTTTTCGAGGATGCCGGACAAATCCCCCACGCCGTCGCCATTGCTATCGTAAAAGCTGCGCGGATAGATCTGGTACACCACCGCGTGCTGCCACCAGGGCATGGAACTAGCGTTCATTGCCTGGGATCGAACGTGGCCGTCTGCGGATGAAATGTTTTCCAGGAGTGCCAGAACTCCTGATAGGCCTGAACGGGCGCGAGGCGGCTTCCCTGTAGCGGGCCCTCAACACATTGCCCACGCCAGTTCCAGGTTGACAGCGTGTTGCGGTCACGCAAGAAAATATTATGAAATTCAAATTCGAGCGTGTCGCGCTGCCAGGCATGAAAGGAAACCGAATCTGATTCAAGCGTCAGCAAAACCGGAAGTCCGTCCAGCTGATCGTTGATCACGCGCAGGTTGACCAAATCGTTCCAATCATAAGCCTTCGAGGCCATGCCTGCCCGAACGCCTACGACCCATGATTTTTCCTTCCAGGATAAGCTGTCGCGCCTCTCCAATGAACTCTCCAGCGTACCTTCATCGAATTGCTCTAATTCTTCATACTCTTTCTTGAATGTGGAATCCGGTTGCAGGATCAGCGTAGCCGGATGGTGGTCGATCCACGCCAGCAGACTCATCTGCTGTGCAGGAATTTCCTCGAGCATGGCCCCCTTGAGCGGGCCTGCAATCGCCTCGCCACTCACCTGGCGCCACCAGCTCTTGGTGCGTTGATCTTCAAACATGGCATTGAAATGGTCCATGCCCACCAGTCGGAATTCCTCGGGTTGTCCGTTCACCACAGGGCGGAACACCCTGCCCGTGCGACACACGGTGCAATACGTTACCATAATGGGTTGACCATTGACGGTATCGCGCACCTGGTGGTGGTAGCCGATCACCTCAATAGGATAGGCACGCGCCACTCCTCCAACGTCAATCCCGAGTACAAGTTTACGGCGATCAACTTTATTGGTCTCGGGAGGTAGCAGCACCACCTGACGCGGCTGAAGGAACATTTCATCAGCCCGCATTTTGTAACGCACCTGGTAGAACACCATGGCATAGACAACTGCAATTGTGATCACGAGCGTGCGAAGCGTAAGGGAACCGTGGCGGAGCAATACTATCGCCGGAAACAAGGCAAGCAGAAATCCGGCAATCCGGAAATAGGCGATGTGATGGTGCAGGAAGTAAGCCAGATCGACCGACTCCTCCCGCTGACTTCCCGGAAAGGGCATGATGTAGTAAATGCTGCCAATTTCTACAGAGAACAGCAGCACTGCACCCAATATCCCTATGCCATAGAGTAGCCCCTTTTTCATATGCCGTGTTTGGTAAAATCCACTACTGCTTGCAGTTCGTGTTCGAGGTGCTGCCGTTGTTCATTTACCTGTTCGGGCGTCCACTCAAACGTTGCGGCAAAATACTGTAAAACCGGATCAATCCAACGCAGCAGTTTTGGTCTGTTGAAGTACACCAGGCCGCTCCTGCGGATGGCGAAATCGACCGGTGTCAGGGCCATTTCATGGTGGATGGCAAACCAGGCTTTGGCCAACACAAGATCGCACTCGGGTTGCGACGTGCGATGCCCTGCGGCATGTGCTACGATCGCGGGCGCCTGCCGGCCATACAGATGCACCAGGTTGGTCGCTTCACTACCGCGGATATTGAGGTCATCCAGTTGCTTAGCAATTTCACTCTCCAACTGACGCACCTCCTGATACGAGTTGAAATGCCCCCCCGGCAGCATATCGGTCGCCGTATGACAATCCTTCAGGTCACGATCGGAAAAATGCGTTTCGATCACGCGGTCCACCACCCGTTCGGCCATTTTGCGGTAGCCTGTCAGTTTCCCGCCCGCGATTGAAATCAAACCCGAAGACGATTCAAATATTTCATCTCGGCGCGACAGTTCAGAGGCCGACTTCCCCTCCTCATGGATCAGCGGGCGCAAACCTGCCCAACTGGATTCAACATCTGCCAGTGTGAGCAACGCCGTGGGAAATGTTTCGTTTACCGCATTCACTAAGTAGCGCACGTCCTCCTCCGACGCGAAGACCTCGTCCTTGTTCCCTGTGTAGTCGGTATCGGTTGTGCCGATGTACGTGATGCGGCCGCGGGGAATGGCAAAGATCATGCGTCCGCCGGCCACATCGAAGTAAATGGCTTGTCTTACGGGTAGGCTATGGTAGGGCACAACAATGTGTACGCCTTTAGTGAGATGAAGGCGTTTGCCCTTTTTTGACTGGTTTCGCTCGCGTAACTCATCCACCCAGGGGCCAGCCGCATTGACAATTGCCTTCGCGCGGATCGGGAACGAGTGGTCGTTCATCCGGTCTCGCGCAACCACCGCATTCAATTCCTGCTGCTGGTATTGGAAATCGGTGGCGGCAACATAATTCACCACGCACCCGCCCCGGGCGGCTGCGGCTTTGGCGAGTTCAATCGTCAGACGGGCATCATCGGTGCGGTACTCTGCGTAGAGGGCGCCTCCCTTCACGCCGTCGCTGTTCAACAGCGGCTCGAGGGTGAGCGTCTGTGGGCGTGTGAGCATCCGGCGCTGATCTTCCGGCCCGACGCCCGCCAGCCAGTCATACATCTTGAGCCCGATGGAGGTCAGCCAATACCCAAGGCCCCTGCGCTCGTACAGCGGCAGCAACATCTTCTCGGGTACGACCAAATGCGGAGCAAGGCGATGAACAATCGCGCGCTCGCTGCCCACTTCTTTCACCAGGGCAAACTCAAGCTGCTTGAGGTACCGCAAGCCGCCATGAATCAGTTTGGTGGAGCGGCTGCTCGTACCGAAGGCAAAGTCTTCTTTTTCGATCAGGGCCGTTTTCAGCCCGCGAGACACCGCGTCCAATGCGATGCCGACGCCGGTAATCCCACCTCCGATAACCACCAGATCAAATGCTTCAGTGCGAAGCTGCTGGATGAACCGGGCGCGATCATGAGCGGAGAACGACACAGCAGAACGAGCGTTAATCAATCCATTTCATGGCACGCACCACCGCCTTTTTCCAGCCCTGGTAAAGCCGCTGCCGTACATCAGGTGCCATGTTGGGCACAAACGTGTGCTGGATGTGGCGGTTCTTCAGGATGGTCTCTTTCTTCCAGAGGCCCACCTGTATGCCGGCCAGGTAGGCCGCTCCCAGCGCTGTGGATTCAATGACTTCCGGGCGTTCCACCGGCGTATCGAGGATGTCGGCCTGAAACTGCATGAGCATGTTGTTGGCACAGGCTCCGCCATCCACCTTCAGTGCGGATAATTTCAAACCGGCATCTTCCTCCATCGCAGTCAAGACATCTTTGGTTTGATAGGCCAGCGATTCGAGAGTCGCTTTAATGATGTGGTCTTTCCCCGTGTCGCGGGTGAGACCAAATATGGCGCCTCGTGCATACATGTCCCAGTAGGGGGCGCCCAATCCCGCGAAAGCGGGAACAACATACACCTCGTTGGAGCCTAAGGCCTTGGCAGCAAAGTATTCGGAGTCTTTCGATTGATCGATGAGGTGGAGGCTGTCGCGCAGCCATTGAACCGCAGCGCCGGCGATGAACACACTCCCTTCGAGCGCATATTCCACGCGCCCGTCCAGCCCCCAGGCAATGGTGGTAATCAATCCATTTTTGGAATACTGGAGTTGTGAACCGGTATTCATCAGCATGAAGCAGCCGGTGCCATAGGTGTTTTTGGCTGTGCCCGGTTCAAAGCAAGCCTGGCCAAATAGCGCAGCTTGCTGGTCACCCGCCACACCGGCAATCGGAATTTCAGCGCCATCGTAGTGCCAGTGCCCAAATAGTGCAGCCGAGGGTTTCACCTCGGGCAGGAGGCTGGCCGGGATTTTAAGTTCCTTGAGAAGTGTTTCGTCCCACGCTAGTGACCGAATGTCGAAAAGCATCGTTCGCGATGCGTTGGAGTAGTCGGTTACATGACTTTTACCGTTGGTAAGTTTCCAGATCAACCAGGAGTCGATCGTGCCAAAGGCAAGCTCACCGCGGGCGGCGCGTTCGGCCACACCAGGGACATCCTCCAGCAGCCAGTTTATTTTGGTTGCCGAAAAATAGGAGTCGATCACCAGGCCGGTCGCTTGTCGGACATGGTCGGCCAGGCCTTTTGTTTTCAGCGCCTCGCATTTCGCTGCGGTGCGCTTATCCTGCCACACGATCGCGTGGTACACCGGCTCACCCGTGGCGCGATCCCAGATCACCGTGGTTTCGCGTTGATTCGTGATGCCAATGGCGGCGATATCGCGCGCACGCACATCGTTTTCGAGTAGCACCCGAAGCAGCACACTCAACTGAGATTTCCAGATTTCATGCGGGTCGTGTTCCACCCAGCCGGGCTGAGGGAAGATCTGCCGAAACTCCTGCTGGGCGATGCCTTTAATCGCACCGCTTTCATCAAATAATACGGCCCTGGAACTGGTAGTGCCCTGGTCGAGTGAAACAATGTACTTCATGGACAAATTCAGTATAGCATTCCGTAGATCCCTACCGCGAGTGCGCCGCCCACGATCGGGCCAACCACCGGTATCCAGGCATAGCTCCAGTCGGAGTCGGCCTTTCCGGAAATGGGTAAGAGCGCGTGGGCGAGCCGCGGACCGAGGTCGCGGGCGGGATTGATGGCAAAACCTGTGGTGCCACCGAGGCCCAAGCCGATCGCCATGATGAGCAAGCCAACGACAATGGGGCTGAGCCCCTGCGTAAACTCGTTGGTGCCCAGGAATAGCAGACCCAACACCAGCACGGTGGAAGCCAGCACCTCGCTGAGGAAGTTCGTAACCGGGTTGCGCACCGCCGGTGCCGTGCAAAATGCGGCCCGCTTTGCGGCACCATCGGGGGTGTTGCGCCAGTGCGGCAGGTAGTGGAGCCAAACCAAAATGGCACCAGCAAAGGCGCCGCCCACTTGTGCAGCCAGGTAGCCACCCACCTGCGCCGTGGCAAAGTCGCCCTTGAGGGCGAAGGCAATGGTTACCGCTGGATTGAGGTGGGCCCCGCTACTGGTGCCAACGGCATAGATGGCGAGCGTCACCGCCAGGCCCCACGTGAAGCAAATCGTAAACCAGCCCGGGTTTTCCGCCTTGCTGCCCCTCAGCAGGGCGCCGGCAACGATGCCATTCCCCAGCAGGATAACCAAAAGAGTTCCGAAAAATTCCGCTACGTATACGTGCATAGCATTAATGAGAGGTTGAATTGAATTGCATTTCGTTTGATGTCGGCTGTGGCCGGATCAGGAGCGTGGCCCCGGCTGCCAACAGCAGCAAGACACCGGCAAACAGTACTGCGTGGCTGCTGTTATTGCCCAGCAGGTTCTTCATCACCCAGCCGAAGGAGAGCGTCTGTAAAATCATCGGTACCACAATCATCATGTTGATGATGCCCATGTAGACTCCGTAGCGTTCGCGCGGAATTCCACCCACCACGAGCAGATAGGGAATGCCCATCATACTGGCCCAGCCGATGCCAAAGCCGGTGATGGCCGGAAAGAGCAGGTATTTGTTTTCGATGAATGGGAATACCAGAAGGCCCGCGCTGGCCAGCACAAGACATCCGAAATGAACAACTTTCGCCGAACTGCGCTGCACAAACCACACCAACGCGAAAGCCGTCAGGAAGGTAACGATGTTGTACCACCCGTTTACCAGGCCGGTCCAACTCACCGCTGTTTCATAGGCTGTTGGATCGGATGCGGGCGTTGCCCTCCAAACGGACAACGCCACACTTTTGGATGCATTCTGCCAGTAACAGAAAAGCGCATACCATTGAAACAAATAGACGAGCGCCAATTGCCACATCACCTTTGGCATTACGAGAATGGCTTCCATGATTTCGATGTTCTGGGCAAATGCCAGCCGTGTGAAAGCGTTTTCGCGCAGCCAGCGGATTAGCCGTGGCAGTAAGGTCGGTAGAAACAGGGAAGGAATCGCGATCAAAAATAAAACCAGGTAGGCGATTAACGAAG
>CANGUI010000085.1 GCA_947457025.1 Flammeovirgaceae bacterium
AGCGCGGCCAAGGAAGCGGCTAAGTCAGGCCCGGTAACGGCTTACCTGCATGGCGTGCCCACATCTCCGCGCAAAATGCGGCTCGTGGCCGATTTGATCCGCGGTCAGCGGGTTAATCACGCCTTGAACCTGCTCAAGTACAACGCGAAGCATCCGTCCATCCGACTCGAAAAATTGTTGTTATCGGCTATTTCGAACTGGGAGGCCAAAAACAGCGATGTGAAGTTGGAAGACGCTGACTTGTTTGTTAAAGATATTTACGTGGGTGGCGGCTCCATCCTCAAGCGTCTGCGCCCCGCGCCGCAAGGCCGGGCCCACCGGGTTCGCAAGCGCTCTAACCACGTCACGCTCGTTCTTGACCGGATGGCGGAAACAGAAACTAAATCGGCTGAATAAACGATAGAAGCATGGGACAAAAAATTAATCCGGTAGGGCTGCGCTTAGGAGTGATCCGTGGATGGGATTCCAACTGGTTTGGTGGTAAAACATTTGCCGACAAACTCGTGGAAGATCAAAAGATCCGCAAGTACATTGACGTACGTATTCCCAAGGCCGGAATTGCCAAGGTAGTGATCGAGCGAACCCTCAAGCGCATTACGCTGACGATTCATACTGCTCGTCCCGGAGTGGTGATTGGAAAAGGGGGCAACGAGGTTGATAAAATCAAAGAAGAGCTCAAGAAACTCACCGGCAAGGATGTTCAAATCAATATTTTCGAAATCAAGCGTCCGGAGTTAGATGCGCGCCTCGTTGGCGAGAGTATTGCGCAGCAGTTGGAAGCGCGTATTTCTTACCGACGGGCAATGAAACAAGCGATTGCTTCTACGATGCGCGTGGGTGCGGAGGGCATCAAAGTAAAATTATCTGGTCGCCTGGCCGGAGCGGATATGGCCCGGACCGAGCAGTACAAAGAAGGGCGTATTCCGCTGCACACGTTGCGGGCCGATGTTGATTACGCCATCAGTGAAGCGCAGACCGTGTATGGAAAAATCGGAATCAAGGTTTGGATTTTTAAGGGCGAGGTGTACGGCAAGCGTGATTTGTCGCCCAATATCGGAATGATCAACCCGGGAGATACTAAGGGCGGCCAACCTGGCGGCGGCTCAGACCGCAGACGCGGTGGGCGGGATCGGGATCGCGACCGTGGCGGAGATCGCCAGGATCGTGGTGGAAGACGCAGAGACAACAATTAAGCAGGAAGATTAGACGGAAGACCTATGTTACAGCCAAAAAGAACCAAGTTTCGCAAAATGCAAAAGGGCCGTGTGAAAGGCATGGCTACGCGTGGACACACCATTGCTTTTGGTTCGTTTGCACTGAAGGCGATGGAGGGCGGATGGATTACTTCCCGCCAGTTGGAAGCTGCCCGTGTGGCGGTGACACGTGCCATGAAACGCGAAGGTCAGGTTTGGATCCGCATATTCCCCGATAAGCCGGTTACGAAGAAGCCGGCAGAAGTGCGGATGGGTAAGGGAAAAGGTGCACCCGAGTTTTGGGTAGCGGTGGTGAAGCCAGGTACTATTCTGTTTGAGGCCGGAGGGGTGAGCGTGGCAACCGCCAAAGAAGCTCTTGCGCTGGCAGACGGCAAGCTGCCGATCAAAACCAAGTTTACCGTAAGGCGAGATTATGTAGAACAAGAGAAGGTATGACAAACGAAGAAATCAGAGGTTTGAATGTAAGCGAGCTGAAGGAAAAGATCCTCAGCGAGCGCGAAGCGCTGCGGAAAATCAAATTCGCACACCGCATTTCGGCAATCGAAAACCCGATGAAGATAAAAGAAACCCGCAAGCTGATTGCACGCCTGCAAACGGTGCTCACGCAATCCGAAGGCAAAAAGTAATTCCGATATGGAAACGCAGCGAAATTTACGCAAAGAGAGAGTTGGCAAGGTGGTGAGCAATAAGATGCAGAAAACCATCACCATTGCGGTAGACCGGAAGGTCATGCACCCGATTTATGGGAAGTTCATGAATAAAACCACCAAATTCATGGCGCATGATGAGAAAAACGAAGCCGGCGTAGGCGACGTGGTTCGCATCATGGAGACGCGTCCGTTGAGTAAGAACAAGCGTTGGAGATTGGTGGAAGTAATTGAAAAAGCGAAGTAATCATGATCCGTACAGAAACCCGTTTAACGGTAGCCGACAATAGCGGTGCAAAAGAAGTTTTGTGTATGCACGTTTTGGGCGGTTCGCGGCGCGGCAGCGCCTCGGTGGGCGACAAGATTGTGGTGACGGTAAAGTCAGCCATCCCCACCAGCCAGGTGAAGAAAGGCACCGTTTCAAAGGCCGTGATTGTCCGCACCAAAAAGGAAATCCGGAGAAAAGATGGATCCTACATCCGTTTTGAAGACAACGCCGCCGTATTGTTGACCGCTCAGGACGAACCGCGGGGAACCCGGATTTTTGGGCCCGTTGCACGTGAATTGCGCGAGAAGCAGTTCATGAAAATTGTATCACTCGCCCCTGAAGTTTTATAAGTCATGGAAAGAAAGTTCAACAAGCAGCGCAAACTGCACATCCGAAAAGGCGACACCGTGCGGGTGATTGCCGGCGAAGACAAAGGCAAGGACGGAAAAGTGCTGGAAGTGTTTCCAGCCTCAAACCGTGCGTTGGTAGAAGGACGCAACTTGATTACGAAGCACCAGAAGCCCTCGGCCGGAAAACCGGAAGGAGGTATTAAAAAAGTAGAGGGTACCATCCACATCAGCAATCTGATGGTGGTTGATCCTTCATCTGGAAAACCTACCCGCACTGGCCGCAAGCGCAACGAAAAAGGCCAACTACAGCGGTATTCGAAGAAAACCGGAGAATTTATCAAATAACATGGCAACGCCCCGTTTAAAAGAAAAATACCTGAAAGAAATTGTACCGGGTCTGAAAAACAGATTCCAATACAAGTCTGTCATGCAGGTTCCAAAAATCACCAAAATCAGCATCAACAAAGGGATTGGTGCAGCCGTGGCTGACAAGAAGATGATTGACGCCGGGGTGGAGGAATTGACTACCATCACCGGTCAGAAAGCCGTGCCCACGCGTTCGAAAAAGGATATTTCCAATTTCAAATTACGAGCAAACCAGCCTATCGGCGCCCGCGTTACGTTGCGTGGTGACCGCATGTATGAGTTCCTCGATCGCCTGATGAATGTTGCGCTGCCCCGTGTACGCGATTTTCGTGGTATAAACGACAAAGGTTTTGACGGACAGGGAAACTATACCCTCGGTGTGAAAGAACAGATTATTTTCCCCGAGATTTCAATCGATAAGGTCTCCAAAATCAGCGGCATGGATATCACCTTCGTGACAACAGCCAAAACCGATGAGGAGAGTTATGAACTACTGAAGGCATTCGGAATGCCATTTGCAAACAAAAACAATTAATCGCAACAACGAATGGCGAAACTATCAATCGTAGCGAGAACCCAGAAGAAACTGGAACTGGTGCAGAAGTATGCTGCCAAGCGGAAGGCGTTGAAAGAAGCGGGTGACTGGGCGGGACTGGACAAGTTGCCGCGTAGTTCGTCTGCCGTTCGCCTGCGCAGCCGGTGCAAGCTTACGGGGCGGCCTCGTGGATATATGCGGAAATTCGGTATTTGCCGAAATCAATTCCGGCAGATGGCGCATGAGGGTAAAATACCCGGCTTAACCAAGGCCAGCTGGTAACGAAGAACATAACGGGCAACTACAGTAGTGGCCCAAACATATAGGTTGCTGAGTATCAAGGTCGGTATCCGGAAACAGGACCCGAAACCAGGTAACAGTTTGGATAACAAAAATTGTTAACTATCTTTGCAGCCCGTTTCAAAAGAGCGGGCTTGCTTTTTATAAAGAAAAGAAGATGAAAACGACTGATCCGATTGCTGATTATTTAACCCGCCTGCGGAATGCCATCAAGGCGAAACACCGTGTTGTGGAAGTGCCTGCTTCCAACCTGAAAAAGGAAATGACCAAAGTGTTGTTTGAGAAAGGCTACATCACGAATTACCGGTTTGAAGATACCGAGAACAAGCAGGGAAAGATCAAAATAGCCCTCAAGTATAACGCGGACACCAAGGAATCTGCCATTACGAAATTAGAGCGCATCAGCTCGCCGGGCTTACGGCAGTATAAGCCGGCAACGGACCTTCCCAAGGTACTTAATGGGCTTGGTATTGCGATCCTCTCCACCTCCAAGGGTGTAATCACCGATAAAGAGGCCCGGCAGATGAATGTGGGTGGTGAAGTTTTGTGTTACGTTTATTAATCAAAGCGCCATGTCACGAATAGGAAGATTACCCGTCTCGTTACCTAAGGGAGTTACCTGCTCCGTCAGCGATAACCAGATCACAGTAAAAGGCCCCAAAGG
This sequence comes from Flammeovirgaceae bacterium, assembly GCA_947457025.1. Lineage (GTDB taxonomy): Bacteria > Bacteroidota > Bacteroidia > Cytophagales > Cyclobacteriaceae > ELB16-189. The sequence goes on from CANGUI010000085.1 coordinate 4,345, forward strand.
CGAATTGAAGCAGGCGATTGAGTCTGGTTTTGAGGTGAAGGTGGAAGGCGATCAGATTGAGATATCCCGTCCGTCGGATCAAAAAGACCATAAATCAAAGCACGGATTGTACCGTGCGCTGGTGGCCAACATGGTTGAAGGGGTGAGCAAGGGCTACAAGCGGGAAATGGAATTGGTGGGCGTGGGCTACAAAGCCAACGCACAAAGTAATGTTCTTGAACTAAGCTTGGGATATTCACACAGTGTTTTCCTGGGCATTCCCCCCGAGTTGAAGGTGCAGGCCGTTCAGGAAAAAGGGCAAAACCCGATGATTATTCTGGAGGGTATCGACAAACAATTGATCGGACAGGTGGCGGCGAAAATCAAATCACTCCGCAAGGTTGAACCCTACAAAGGGAAGGGTATACGTTACGTGGGTGAATATGTACGGAGAAAAGCTGGTAAGGCAGCTGCTAAATAATTGAGGCCATGGCGAACATTAAAACCAAAGAAGGCAGACGAAAGCGGATTAAGATGGGAATTCGCAAAGTGGTGAAGGGGACGACCATCCGCCCCCGCTTATCCGTGTTCCGGAGCAACAAGGCCATCTACGTTCAGTTGATCGATGATGCGAAAGGCGTCACGCTGGCATCATCATCCTCATACGAACTGGATAAAAACAAAGGTGGAGTTAATCAAACCATTTCGAAATCGGTGGGGCAGAAAATCGCCGAAAAGGCAAAGGCTGCCGGCATTGAAGAGATAGTATTCGATCGGAACGGATACCTCTACCATGGTAATGTGAAAGCTTTGGCTGAAGGTGCCAGAGAGGGAGGTTTAAAATTCTAACAGCATGACACAAAGCAACGTCAGCACCGTAAAGGCAAGCGAGATCGATTTGAAAGAAAAGGTCGTTGCCATTCAACGTGTAGCGAAAGTAGTTAAGGGCGGCCGGCGCTTCAGTTTTTCTGCCATCGTTGTGGTGGGAGATGGAAATGGAGTAGTTGGTTACGGTCTTGGAAAAGCAAATGAAGTGCAGGATGCCATCACCAAAGGAATTGACGATGCCAAAAAGCATCTGGTGAAGGTGCCGATCATAAAGGGAACGGTTCCGCACGAATCTCTGGGTAAGTTTGGCGGTGGCTTAGTACTGTTAAAACCAGCTTCTCCGGGTACAGGTGTTATCGCGGGTGGTGCCATGCGTGCCGTACTTGAAAGCGCAGGTGTGCATAACGTGTTGGCAAAGTCAAAAGGATCTTCTAATCCCCACAATGTGGTAAAGGCAACGTTTAAGGCGCTGACAAACATGCGCGATGCATACACCGTGGCCCGCAACAGGGGCGTAGAGTTGACGAAAGTTTATAATGGATAGCAGGTATGGCGAAAGTTAGAATCACCCAGATCCGCAGCACGATCAAAAGGCCGGAAACACAGCTGCAAACCATCCAGTCACTGGGATTGGGAAAGCTACATGCATCGGTGGAGGTAGAGTACACTCCACAGATCCAGGGCATGGTACGAAAGGTAGGGCATTTGGTAACCGTTACAGCACTATAACATGAAACTGCACACACTCAAGCCGGCTGGCGGATCGGTAAAAAAGAATAAGCGACTCGGGCGTGGCCAGGGTTCTGGCGGCAGCACGGCAGGCCGCGGTCATAAGGGTGCGCAATCGCGCTCTGGCTACCACAAGAAGATTGGTTTTGAAGGCGGTCAGATGCCTTTGCAGCGCCGCGTGCCGAAGTTTGGATTCAAGAATAATGAAAAGATATTCTTCAAGGCAGTTAATCTGGATGCATTGGAGAACCTCGCCCAAAAAACGAACGGTGACATTACTTTGAAAAGTATGTTCGAAAACGGCATTGTGGGTAAAAATGACAAAGTAAAAATCCTTGGCCGTGGCGAGTTGAAATCCAAAGTTACTGTGGAGGCTCATGCCTTCTCCGAAACTGCGGCCAAGGCAATCGAGCAGGCAGGGGGTACAGCGACAAAAGTGTAAAGATGAAGCGTTTCTTCACCACCATACGGAATATTTTCTCAATTGAGGAGCTGCGTACGCGAATCCTGAACACAATTGGATTTCTGATCATTTTCCGGTTAGGAACGTACATTGTGTTGCCAGGGGTGGATGCAAATGCACTGGCCGGCAATCAGGGTGGTTTGTTCGATTTGATCAATACGTTCCTGGGAGGATCATTTAGCAGGGCCTCCATATTCGCGCTGGGCATCATGCCCTACATTTCAGCTTCCATCGTGGTGCAGTTGCTCACGGTAGCGGTACCCTACTTTACGAAAATGCAAAAGGAGGGTGAAAGCGGGCGCAAGCGCCTCAACCAGTTTACCCGCGTGCTGACAATCGTAATAACGGCTGCACAGTCGTACGGGTATCTGCGCGCAACGATCAATCCGGAAGCAATTGCCAATCCCGGATTCTGGTCTTTTACGATTCCTTCCGTGATTATACTGGTCGCAGGCACTATGTTCTGCATGTGGCTGGGTGAAAGGATCACCGATAAAGGTATTGGCAACGGAATTTCTATGCTGATCATGATCGGCATCGTCAGTCGGTTCCCGGCCGCGATATACCAGGAGATGGACGCCAAGGGCATGAATGGTGCCATTCTGCTGATCCTCGAAGCATTTACATTGTTCTTTGTGGTAGTGGGCACCATTGCACTTGTGCAAGCCACCCGGCGCATACCGGTTCAGTATGCCAAGCAGGTTGTTGGAAACAAATTGTACGGAGGCAAGCGCGACTTCATTCCCCTTAAACTCAATTCTTCCGGGGTAATGCCGATTATCTTTGCGCAGGCATTGATGTTCATTCCGCCGCTTATGGCGAGCATCTGGCGCGACAACGACATCAGTGCGTATGTTGGAACCACTTTTGCCGACTTCACGTCTTGGCAGTACAACCTCGTATTTGGCTTGCTCATTCTCGTATTCACATTCTTTTACACGGCCATCACGGTTCCATCGAACGACATTGCGGAGAACCTGAAGAAAAACGGAGGTTTCATTCCCGGCATAAAGCCAGGAAAGCCAACAGCCGAATTTATTGATAGTATACTATCGAAG
>CANGUI010000086.1 GCA_947457025.1 Flammeovirgaceae bacterium
GAATGGTCGGAAGAAGAATGGACAGATTTTTCCGGTCGAGATCAGCCTGGGCTACTATGACTGGAATGGCGAACGACTGGCGATGGCGTTTGTCATAGATATCTCTTCCTGGAAAAAGGTGCAGGCGGAAATGTTTGCCGGCAGGCAAAAGCTCGATGAGGAGTCTGACGCGCTGAAGGAATTGAATGATGCCAACAATCGGCTGTGGCGAATTGAAAATCTAAACGAAGGTTTGGCGGAAGTACTGAGGTCTTCTCTTCACATGATGGGGGCAGCGAAAGGAAACATCCAGTTTTTCGATGAAGGCGCTCAGGTGTTACGCATAGCTGCACACCTTGGTTTCGATTTTCGCTTTTTGCATTTTTTTGAAGAGGTGAGTACGGTCGATGATTCGGCATGTGCCCGTGCCTGGAAGGAAAAGACCCAGGTTTTTATTCAGGATACAGAGTATGAGTGGTTTGGTGCGATGCGCGAAGTTGCGCGGGCCGGCGGATTTCGCTCTGTTTTGTCTACGCCCATTTTTAATCAAGACGGATCAATCATGGGTGTGATTTCCACCCATTTCACCGAGTGTTTCGTGCCGGATGAGCTGGCTTTTGAGCGAATGCAACTCTATGCCCGGAGTGTTCAGGGTTTCATCGAACGGGTGCGGAATTACGAAGTGATTAAGCGATACAATCGGGAGCTGGAAGAGCGGGTGAGCGACCGTACACATGAGCTCCTCGTTTCGCTGGAACGCGAAAGACATCTCAACGAGTTAAAATCACGATTTGTATCAATGGCGTCTCACGAATTTCGTACCCCACTTACCGTTATCCTTTCGAGTGTCTCCTTACTTGAGGTGTACCATCCGGGCGGAGACGAAGCGTTCAGAAAGCACCTGAACAAGATTAAGACAGCCGTACATAACCTTACGTCGATACTGGGTGATTTTCTGTCGCTCGATAAACTCGAGCAGAATAAAGTTGAGCTCGAATTGGAGGATATTGATGTTACGGAGTTCGTGAAGGAAATCCTGGACGAGACTATGGTTGTACAAAAGCGTGGGCAACAGGTGCAGGCCACCCATATCGGTGATGCGGTGATTCGCTCCGATCGTAAGAAGCTTCGGTATACGTTCAGTAATCTGCTGTCGAACGCTATAAAATATTCGCCCGAAGGTGCATCCGTTTTACTTCGCACATCGGTGAGCGATAATCGGTTTTCGATTACCGTACAGGATTTTGGCATCGGAATTCCGGACGAAGATCAGCCCCATCTTTTCGACAAGTTTTTCCGCGGAAAAAATGCGTCTGCCATACAGGGAACAGGGCTGGGGCTCACCATCATCAAACGCTATGTTGATCTCCTCGGCGGTCAGATTTCATTTACCAGCAGCACGAAACAAGGCACAACATTTATCATTCAACTTCCGCTTGCCCGTTCCTGAAATGATAACCAGGCGCATAACGTTGTTTTTGAGAACCCTGCATCGCGCGCGATCCTCTCCAAAAAAATCAGATGAAAACAATCTTACTTGTTGAAGACAACTCGGATATTCTTGAGAATACGGCGGAACTGCTGGAAATCGTGGGGTACCGTGTCCATACGGCAAAGAATGGCTTGGAGGGTATTGCGGAGGCAAAGCGAATCCGGCCCGACCTCATTTTGTGCGATATTGTCATGCCGGAAGCAGATGGCTACGAGGTGCTTCGGCAGTTAAAAGGAAATCGGGATACCAGCGATATACCACTGGTGTTTATCTCAGCCTCCGTTGAGCAAAAGGACGTGGACGCTGCGATGGGCCGGGGTGCCAGTGGCTACCTGAGGAAGCCATTTGAAACAACCGAATTGCTCAAGCTCGTTGAAACGATCATGGGGTTGTATCGGAGGGATTCAGGTTCCTAAAGACTTATGGTTTTTCCGGTCTGGTGTGTCTTTTGCTTTTTCTCTCGCGGATATAAATCTGACAAAAACCAGCAGATTGCGTATTGTCGCGTACCGATATGGCGGATTGCATCAGTAGTTATCTTAGATACTGCCTTTGAATAGAGTGGTAAAATTGTTTTGTATGCGAGGGGAATATGTAACTTTTTCCAATTGTAAATCTGGTCGAACAAGCAGCACGGTTGGTAAGTTATGTCGAAAACAATTTCTGAAGGGAATCGCGCTGATAGCTTCTGGTCAGCTTTGTTCAGGCTCATTTTTTAGACCTGGTTTCTACTTCGGGAAGTAGCCGGCGGGTTGTTTATGCGGTGTGGCTTGGTTTTATTGTAGGTTGTCCTGTCTCGGATGACGCAATGAAACACCGGATTCACGCCGCTGGAGGCTGTCACGCGGTTTGGATGATTTTTGTCATTGCTATCAGAGCTTTTTCCTGTTAGGTTTGATAGCAAGAGGGGAGGTGTAGGAACTTCCCATTTGATTAAATTTTTAAACATTGCCATATGGAAAAGACACAAAAAATGAACCGGAAGCCTGTGTTGCTGGAAGTAGCTGATAAACTAACACAGGCTCAACAGGATATTGACGAATTGACGCTTCACCTGGCGCTGGGGGTTGCAGAGGTTCAGGACAAATTTGACGAGTTAAAGCGTAACCTGAAAATCAGATTGGCTGAGTTGAAAGCAGCATTTCACCTCGTAGCTTCAGAGGATCGGTTGCGGGCGAAGATTGAGGCTCTTGAGCATTTGATGAAAACAGCACCCGTGAAGGATGCTGTCTCTTTTGAGGATCAAAAGCGGCAGATACTGGAGTCTATCGCTGCCATTGAAGCGGAGGTCTTGAAAAAATTCAAGTCGCTCCCGGCTGCCCACGAGTTTGTACATGAGGTGGAAAAACTTAAGCTGAAACTGGAAATCCTGACGTTGAAGATTGGACTGAAGAAATTTGAGATCAAGGAAAGCGTATCGCAACACTTTAGTGAAGCGCGCAAGAAAGTGGATACATTGATTTCACGAGCGGCAAAGCGTGTCCGCCGCGGACGTACCGGTTTTACGGATGAAATCAAGGATGCGTACAAGCATGTGCGGAAAGCGCTGGTAACGCATTGATCTGGCAGGCCTGTCGCTACTGTCGTGCGATTTTCTCCAGTTTGGAAGAATCCAGCAGCCGGATTTCATGATGTTCAAGTTCCAGTAAGCCCTCTTCTTTGAAGTCAGCTAACATGCGATTCAGGGATTCGGTTGCTGTTCCGACAATGCTGGAGATGTCTTTTCGGGATATGGTGATCAGGTTGTTGGCCGAAGTGGTGGTGTCTGCCTGTAGTTTAAGTAATGTACCCGCCACCCGCTGTCGGACAGATTGATATGCGAGGTGGAGCAGGCGGTTTTCCGCCTCCACCAGGTTCGTGCTCAGCAACTGAATAAACTTACGCGCCATTTCTCGATTGGAAAAGATCATCGTCAGGAAATCCTGTTTGGGGATCATCACGATGGCTGCATCTTCCGCCACCACAGCTGTTTCGTGGCTTGGTTTGTTTTCCACCAGAGCGGCGTAGCCGAGAAAATCGCCTTTACCGTGAAATCCGGTGATTAGTTCCTTGCCGTCTGGGCTGCTCTTATAGGTTTTAATTTTTCCGTCCTGAATCAGATAGAGGTCATTCAGCGGCTGGCCTTCCAAAAAAAGAAACTCCCGCTTCCGGGCTTTCCGGCTGTGGCCTTTCTCAGAGATTTTTTGAAGGTCTCCGCGTTCTTTCGCTTCTCCGAGAAACGTGTGGGCGTCATCGAGCCGGTTTTCGCGAGTACGTACGCTCTTCTTAAGGCGTAAGTCGACTACACGCAGCAAGTCCACGCTGTCGAATGGTTTGGTAAGGTAGTCATCGGCTCCGAGATTCATGCCCGTGCGGAGGTCTTCGCGATTTGATTTTGCCGTCAGGAAGATGAAGGGAATATCCGCAGTTTCCGGGCGCTGGTTGAGTAGATGCCGTACTCCATAGCCATCCAGTTCCGGCATCATCACATCGCAGATGATCAGGTCGGGATGACGCTCCTGGATGGTTTCCATTCCGATTTTACCGTTGGCAGCGATTATCACGTCGTATCCTGCAAGTCGCAGGATATCGGCAATGTTATCGGCTACATCAAAATTGTCTTCGATCACCAAAACGGTATTCATGGTTTACTTCATTTATCGTGGAACTGATGTCAAGAGAGAAATAGTTATAAAAGTACTACGCCCGAGGTTTTTCGATAATGACAACGATCATTCCCCGAGCCGACAAAAGTCAGCTGCCCGCCAGGTAGACTGTCATACCGTATTCGGGGGCAGAAGGTGTAGTTTCGGTCCAAATTCACGCTTATGAAAAAGATACTCGTTCCCAGCGATTTTTCCAGGCCGGCCCTGGAGGCGTTTCGTTTTGCAATTGAACTGGCAAAATTGGGCAAAGGTTCGGTAACGGTAGTTCATGCCATTGATTTGCCTCCGATGATATATGGTGGCGCGGCTGATTCTCCGACCTATATCTATGATCCGCGCTTGCGGGCGGAGTTAAAGGAGCGCGCGGAACGGAACTTCACCCGGATGAATGCACGATACGGGCGCGGTGCCAAAGTCCGGTTCATGGTTCGCGAGGGATCGGTCTTCACTGTTGTCCGCAGCGTGGCCACAGCCGGTCGCTTCGATCTGGTGGTGGCAGGAACGCACGGAAGTGCGGGCCTCGAAGAATTTCTGGTCGGATCGAACACTGAAAAAATTGTTCGGTTTTCTCCGGTTCCTGTATTGGCCATACGAAAGGCGCTACCGGTGAGGTCAATTAAAAATATTGTGGTGCCGGTGTCGCTCGAGCGCGGCCAGGAGACCTTCATCAAGAAGTTGAAAGTGATACAGCAATTTTTCCGGGCACGCCTACATCTGCTGTATTTGAACACACCGCTGAATTTTGTGCATGACCATGAGTTGCGCGATTTCGCCAGGCACCACCGGCTTTCCCGCTACACGTTGAATATCCGGCACCACCGGTACGAACCGGATGGCATCGTTGACTTTGTCCGGGAGATAAAGGCTCAGATGCTGGCCATGCCAACGCATGCCCGGAAAGGACTTGCCCACCTTTTGTACGGCAGCGTTACTGAAAAAGTAGTCAACCGCATGACCTGTCCGGTTTGGACATACTCGCTTGGCAAGAAATGACCAGGCTCCGCCCGCCAGCATCGGGTGGGGCTGTCATCAGGCGGGTTGGTTTGCGGTTCCCTTTTTGCCTACTTTCGGGAACTATGATAGCCCGTTTTTGGATGGTGGTACGCGATGACTCAGCCCGGACGTTTGAGGTCATTGGCAAAGAAGTGAACGACAACCGACTGGCAAACCGGATAGCCGCCATGCAGCGGCTGGATATGAATGTCAGCTACATGTCGCCGCCGGTCACCACCCAGACACTAACGAAAGAGAGCATAAAATTTGCCGGCTATGTGTACGAGCCCGGCTTGTACGACAGGTTGCAGGCGGATTTTTTAGAGCGTACCCTGCGACAGGCAGATGACGAGTAGGGCGCGAATGAAATACAATGGTTTCGATCCACGTTATCGCACTCAGGTAAACCTTTGGTAATTTGCGCACATGCGGCTGGGCTTTTTTCTTTTTGGCATAGTCATCTGCTTTTCGCTTGGGGCACAAGCCAACCTAGCCCGTTCGGCCTTTGGCAGACTTCAAAAGCAGGAGTTTTCCGCCGCGCGGCAGTTGCTCCAAAAATCCATGCGCAAAGATGTTGGCCTCGCACAGCACTATACCTGGGCATGGTATTACAGTTACCCGGCTAACGGTGACTTTCAGGTAGATTCGGCTAGCCACCATGTCTGTAAAGCGTGGCATGCATGGCGGGCAGCGGATGCAGAGGTTCGTACTGAATGGGGTCGCTTCCCGATTGACAGTGTTCGACTGGTCATTATAGCTCACCGCATTGACAGTCTTGCTTTTGATCGCGCCCGCGCTGAGAACACTGAGGCGGCCTATGTCCAGTTTATAGAACGTTTTCCGAGCGCCAGGCAGGTATCATTGGCCGCGGAACTGGCGGCAGAGGTCAGCTTCTTGCAGGCGTTGGCAGCGCATACGGTTGAGAGCTATGTCGCCTACCTCACCCGCTACCCGCAGTCGGGCCGTGCGGAAGACGCCCGTGCACGCCTGGATAAGCTGCAATTTGAGCGCGAAACGAAATCCGCTACGCTGAAGGCCTTTCAGTATTTCTATCGTACCTACCCGGGCAACCGCTATCGATCCACCGCTGTAGAAAAAATATTCCAGTTGCAAACTGCATCAGGGCGGGCTACGGATCTCCAAATGTTTGTTGAGGACTACCGCGATGCGGACATCGCCCGCCACGCGGCAGCACTGCTGTTTTACCTCGATACAGCCCGACAATCAAACCGGAATCTTTTTCCGGATTCGCTGCTGCGCCTGCAGGAGCTCAATCTCGGCTACTGGATTCCCTTTCTGCAGAATGGAAAATTTGGTTTCCTGAATCAGCAGGGCGATGTGGTGATGCCCGAGCAGTTCTCCCGCATCCCGATGGCGTATCGCTGCCAACCGATCACCAGCGATTTCATCATGGCCGATGACCAGCTGTTTCTGAGGAACGGTCGACTACTTGCCCGAGAGCCAGTGACGAAGGTGGATGAAATCGGAGGCGGGTTTGTATTGATGCACCTGGCTCACGCAAAAAAAATACTACACAAAACGGGATTCACTTTTTTGGCGGATGTGGAGGCCGCTAAATGGGTGGCAGGCCAGTACCTCGCTGCCCGCCTGCGTGGACGTTGGGGCCTTTTTTCTGTCAATGGGCTACCACTGGTGGCGGCAGAATATGAAGATATAGACGCCATTCACGATGTGTTAGTGCTGCACCGCAACGGCAAGCGTATGTTGGTGCACCTCTCGGAGTTACCTCGGGTTGCCGAAGGGGCCACCTTGAACCAGGAGCTCGTCTATGATGATGTGAAGGCCTGGGGACAGGGTCGCCTGTGGGTAAAGACTGGCTCGCTCGAAGGGGTGCTGAATAAGCAGTTGCAGTTTGAGTTACCGCTCGGGCGTCAGCGGCTCGTACGGACTTCCTTCGGGCATATGCAAACTGCTGCGGGCCGTACGACACTCGCCGGCCTGGGTGAAGAAATTGCCCGCGCGTCATTCCAACGGGTAGTGGTGGCCGATCCGTGGCTGGTGACGTTCCGCGACGGTGGTCGCGATGTATTCAGCATCCCCGCCCGACGTTTCCTGGCACAGGCACTGGATTCGGTTTGGTTTTTGGGCACGAATGCGTGGGCCCGCCGTAACGATTCAACTTTCCTTTTTTCCGCAACTCGTCTCGTTACCGCCTATCCGGAAGGTACCGCGCTGGAGTTCATCCCCTCGCCGGATTCTGTTCGCACTTTTTTCCTTACAGAAAAAAATCGTAAAAGCGTGTA
>CANGUI010000087.1 GCA_947457025.1 Flammeovirgaceae bacterium
CAAAATAAAACCTGATGACATTACGACAGTTCGTGCAACTGGTGCCAAAGCAGGTCTTTCAGGCCGGTTAGGCCTTGGTGCGTAATGGCCGAAATAAATACCACCGGAATTCCGGCCGGCAGTTCCTTTTGGAGTTCCTGGGTTAAGTCTTGATCGAGCAGATCGCATTTACTGATTGCTAAAACGCGCTTTTTGTCGAGTAACTCCGGGTTGTATTTGCGCAGTTCATGGAGCAGCACATTGTATTCGGTTTCAATGTGAGCGGAATCCGCGGGTACCATGAACAGTAGCAGCGAGTTTCGTTCGATGTGACGCAGGAACCGGATACCGAGCCCCTTTCCTTCAGCAGCACCCTCGATGATTCCGGGGATGTCGGCCATTACAAACGATTGACTGTCGCGGTAGGCCACTACCCCAAGGTTTGGGGTGAGGGTAGTAAAAGGATAATCGGCAATTTTTGGTTTGGCTGCAGAAAGCACAGAAAGCAGGGTGGATTTGCCGGCGTTGGGAAATCCGACTAAACCCACGTCGGCCAGGAGTTTGAGTTCGAGTACGATCCATTCTTCGGTACCTGGCTCGCCTGGTTGCGCATGGACGGGTGCCTGATTGGTGGGAGTGGCAAAAAAAGTATTGCCCTTGCCGCCACGGCCTCCAGGCGTGAGGATGTACTCTTGTCCGTGCTCGGTAATCTCCACCCGCACCGCGCCGGTATCAGCATTCTTTGCTACCGTACCGAGGGGTACCTCAACAACAACGTCTTTCCCGCTGGCCCCGGTTCGGTTTTGCCCTTCACCCGGGCCTCCGGCTTCTGCATAAATATGTTTGCGATATTTCAGGTGCAGTAATGTCCAGAGCTGATTGTTTCCCCGTAAGATGACATGCCCACCGCGTCCACCATCCCCGCCGTCGGGGCCACCCTTATCGATAAACTTTTCGCGGTGGAAATGCAGACAGCCCGCGCCGCCCTTCCCGGAGCGCGACATGAACTTTACATAATCTATGAAGTTGGGGCTCGACACAATCAGGTAGTGCCAACCACCGCGCAGATGGATTCGAAAATTGAGTCGATGGACCCAATGCCCTGTATGTTGGTGAGACGACCGTCGGTCTTGTAAAAAGGCAGTACATGCAGGGTCTTTGAAAAGTACTCGGTGATGCGTTTATTTAATTTCTCCTCTTCGTCATCAGCGCGGTTTTCAATGGCTTTGCGTTTGGCTATTCGCGTGCGCACCTCATCCTCTGTTACATCCAGGGCTACTACTCGGTGAATAGCTGTGCCGCGGCTTTGCATAAAGTGGTCAAGAGCTTCAGCCTGAGCAACAGTACGGGGAAATCCGTCGAATAGAAAGCCTTTCGCCAGCGGATTTTTATCCAGTTCTTCCTTCAACATCGCAATTGTGATGTCATCGGGCACAAGAGCCCCGCTGTTCATGATCTCTTTCACTCTCTTGCCCAGTGGCGTGTCGTTTTTGGTGTGCCAGCGGAAAAGATCGCCGGTTGAGATGTGCACAAATCCGTATCGCTCAATCAGTTTTTCACTTTGCGTACCCTTGCCGGCACCGGGGGGGCCGAAGATTACCATGTTCAGCATAAGCAGGTTTTAGGCCTTGGCAAAAAACAGGGCGCTGCTTTCTGCCGGAAGCGCAAGGTAACGATGTATTTGGCAACGAGCAACCCGAATTTTTCAAGCCTACGTGTGATAGATATCGGACAGGTTTCGGCCGAGCCCATCGTAATCCAGACCGTATCCCACCACAAACTCCTGTTCCAGTTCAAAGCCGACATATTTCACCTCAGGTCCCTTTTCACGAGCGGGTTTCTTTCGCAGCAAAGACACGGTATCTATCGATTGGGCACCGAGGCTTTTCAGGTCTTCAATCATTTTCGTGAGGGTTAAGCCAGTGTCCACAATATCCTCGATAATGATTACATGCTGCCCGAAGACGCTTTCCTCCAAACCGAAGATCGCTTTCAATTGGCCTGTGCTGCGAGTGCCTTTGTAGGACGCTAGCTTCACAAAAGAAATTCGGCATTCAATTTGAATGTTTTTCAACAGGTCGGCAGCGAACATAAAACTGCCATTCAGGATGGCCACAAAAAAGATGTTCCGGTCTTTATAATCGCTGTTGATCTGTTCTGCCAGGCCGCGCACTTTTTTTTGTATTGCTGAATGTTGAATCAGGCGTAAAAACGTTCGATCATGAATCAAGATGGAATCGGTAGCGGAGTGTTGCACGGTAAATCTATTATTTGTGAAGAAGTAGACTGTTCACTAACGCCTGCCACAATTTTTGTGCCGCCTGTTCGGGAGGTAAACTGCCAGCGGCAACCTGCTGGGTCAGCGTTTCTCTGGTTTGCCGGAGTTGGTCGGTGTTGAGCAGGGACCGCAGTTTTTCCTGAACCAATTGTTCAAAAAAATAGATCTGCTGATTTTTTCGATTGGCGAGGAAGAAGCCGTTTTGCCGCGTGGCGGCAACGTACTTTTCGATTGTACGCCAAATCACATCGATACCCTTATTTTCGACCGAAGAGCAGGTGAGGATGGGGACAGTCCAGCCCGACTCATTGGGCTCTAATAAATGCATGGCTTGTTGCAGTTCGGCTTTTGCAATGGTGGCTTTTTTTACATTGTCGCCATCGCATTTATGGATGACGAGCGCGTCTGCCAGTTCGAGGATTCCCTTTTTAATGCCTTGCAACTCGTCTCCGGCGCCAGGCAGCATCAGCACCAGAAAGAAGTCCACGAGGTGCCTGACGGCGGTTTCGCTTTGTCCAACGCCAACGGTTTCTACCAGAATCGTATCGTAACCGGCAGCCTCGCACAAATGGATGGCCTTGTGGGTGCTGTCGGCCACGCCCCCCCGGGTTGTTCCGGCAGGCGTGGGCCGGATGTAAGCAAGGGGATGCTTTGCCAACTGCTCCATGCGTGTCTTGTCGCCTAAAATGCTGCCCCGCGAACGCTCACTGGAAGGGTCTACCGCCAATACGGCAACTCGTTTATTTTGTCCGGTAAGAAAAAGCCCAAAAGCCTCAATAAATGTACTTTTACCAACGCCAGGAATGCCCGAAATTCCTACCCGAACGGTATTTGCCTGCGGAGGAATGCCCGCCAGAAGTTCAGTGAACGAAGCTTGATCTTCTGCACGGCTACTTTCAGCGAGGGTAATTGCCCGGCTCAGGTAGGCCCGGTCGCCAGCTAGTAGCCCGGTGGTCAATTCCAGCAAGGAAGGTTCAAACCTTTTCTGTTGTTCGCTCATGTTACGGCTGAAATTTATAACTTTAAGTCGGAACCAATCTAGCCCACCAATCCATGAAAAAAGTTCTACTGGACAGCTTCTTCGGAATGCTGTTTGTGTTTGCTACCCTCTTGGGACTTCGAGAAGTAACACAACTTAGGATGTTTGATGCTTTTGACCCGATAGGGCAGTCGATCGGCGATGTTGAGTTAACCGATATTGCGTTCTCGCAGTTGCGTGCAGATCCCCAGTTAGACACCAACATTGTAATCGTCAACATCGGTCCGCTGGGCCGGGGTGGGATCGGAAACCAGATTCGGCTCATCAGTCAGTTTCAACCTAAGGTCATTGGTCTGGATATCATTTTCTCGTGCGTAGATGGCCTCTACGATTCGATCAACTGCCCACAATATTATGACACGGCTGCCAACAATAACTTCGCCCGGGCGGTGCGCGACTTCCGCAATATCGTGCTGGTGAAACGCCTCACGCAAACGGATTCACTGGTGCGATCAGCTGGAGACGTTGCCGTTTATGACTCACTCGAACATACTGATCAGTTCCTTCGGCAAGATGCCTACGAGGGATACGCGAATCTGGAAACCGATGCAGCACATCAGGAAGACCTTAAATCATGTCGAAGATTTAACCCGGTGATCGATGTTAAAGGTGAGCCAAACTACGCTTTCAGCGTGATGATGGCCATGTTGTACGATTCGGTAAAGACCAAAAAGTTTTTAGCGCGTGACAATTTCTCAGAGATCATCAACTACCGCGGTAATATTGTAGACTGGCACGGGGCGTCCAACTTTGCCGGGCGTTACATGGTGCTCGACTGGGAACAAGCATTGGACACAGCTTCTTTTGTGCCGGAAATGTTACGCGGCAAAATTGTTATTCTCGGTTCGTTAGGTGAAGACTTGCGCGATACCAGTTGGGATGATAAATTCTTCACACCCCTGAATAAGAACTACGCAGGTAAAAGCCGCCCCGACATGTACGGAGTTGTTGTCCATGCCAACATCGTTTCCATGATCCTCAATGAAGATTACGTTAATGAATTGAGCTCCTGGCAGGAGCCGGTAATAGCCGGCATTTTTATTTTCCTGAATTTCTTGCTTTTTTATTGGATCAACCGCCGGGCCCCCATTCTCTTCGACACCTTAAGCATCCTGCTTCAGTTGATACAAGTGGTGCTGCTATCGTTTTTAATGATCTTCTTTTTTTACTGGTTTAATTTTAAGCTCAACCTCACCATTGCACTTGCCGGAATTGCACTTGTTGGCACGTGTTTTGAAATTTATAACTCCGGAATCAAGTCCTTGTTCCGCCAGATGGCAGGGAAGCTGATTACCAAACCGACCTCTACGGTATGAACTGCGTCTTGAAGACCAAAAAATGTATAATTTTGTAATTCTCAAACTATAAAAACATGAAAAACAGGCTGATTTTAGGGGTTTTGATGATGTTTTTCATCATGCAACCTGGAGTGGCTCAAGATTACGCCTTTCGGGTTATGGCGACCAAAGGTGCCAATCAGATAAAGTCTGGAGATACATGGCAGCCTATCAAAGGCTTTATGCAGATAAAGCTGACGGATGAAGTCAAGGTCGTAGAAAATGGGTATCTTGGTCTCATGCACGCAAAAGGCTCCAGTCTGGAGGTGCGCAAGGCGGGTATACACAAGGTTGCTGACTTATCTCAGCAAATCTCGGGTGGCTCTTCCCTTATGGCGAAATACGCTGACTTTATGTTGTCAAATAATCCGGAGAGCAAGAAAAATAAACTTAGCGCTACGGGAGCGGTACACCGCGGATTTGGCATCTTGGTTTATTTACCCGAAAGCCAATACACAGACGTCTATAATGACAAAGTTACCGTGAAATGGCAGGCCTCCAAAGCCGGTGGACCTTATCTGGTTTCCGTTTCGAATTTATATGGTGATGAGATTACCAGTTTTGAGCGCCAGGAAACATATGCCGAGTTTGATCTCTCCAGCCCGGAACTGGCCAAAGAACCGAACATATTGATTGCCATTACCCCCAAATCAGACCCAACGGGGGCCAGCAATACCTATATGATGAAGCGTCTCGGCAAAGCTCAGCGGGAGGCTATCCAAAAATCACTTGAGGAGTTGCGTAGTGGTTTTCAGGGAGACAATGCGCTGAATCACCTGGTTTTGGCCTCGTTCTTTGAGGAACAGAAACTTTTGATTGATGCCATTGGTGAGTTTGAACAGGCCATTAAGATGGCTCCCGATGTTGAATCTTATCGGGAAGTATTCGATGAGTTCTTGCTTCGCCTGAAAGGCGCCAACTAAAAGACCCGAGAAAGCCACCCCGTCAGGTGGCTTTTTTGTGTGATGTGGTTCAATAGGTGTAATGTTTGCTGCCGCATGATATTCTCTTATTTTTGTGGGTACATCAAACTTCAAAGTCGCCATGAGCGTACTCGTTAATAAAAATTCTCGCGTCATTGTACAGGGGTTCACTGGAACCGAGGGCACCTTCCATGCTACCCAAATGATAGACTACGGCACAAATGTCGTAGGTGGAGTAACCCCAGGTAAAGGCGGAATGAAGCATCTGGATCGGCCGGTTTTCAATACAGTAAAGGAGGCGGTGGCAGCCACCGGCGCTGATGTGTCAATCATTTTCGTGCCACCGGCTTTTGCAGCAGACTCCATTATGGAAGCAGCCGATGGGGGTATCAAAGTGATCGTGGCGATTACCGAGGGGATACCTGTTAAAGACATGATGACGGCCAAGCAATACGTAAAGGAACGCGCGGCTGTATTAGTCGGGCCAAATTGCCCTGGAGTGATTACCCCAGGTGAAGCCAAGGTGGGGATTATGCCGGGTTTTGTGTTCAAGAAAGGAAAAATTGGCATCGTTTCGAAGTCTGGAACGTTGACTTATGAGGCTGCCGATCAGATTGTCAAGGCGGGCCTTGGAATAAGCACAGCCATTGGAATTGGCGGAGATCCGATAATCGGCACGCCAACGAAAGATGCCATCGAACTGTTGATGAATGACCCTGAAACCGAAGCCATCGTGATGATCGGTGAAATCGGGGGCAATTACGAGCCAGTGGCTGCCCGGTGGATTCAGGAGAATGGGAATAAAAAACCCGTGGTTGGTTTTATTGCTGGCCAGACTGCTCCTCCGGGTCGCCGAATGGGCCATGCGGGCGCAATCATTGGCGGTGCAGAAGATACCGCAGCGGCCAAGATGCAAGTCATGCGCGAATGTGGCATACACGTGGTTGAATCACCGGCACTCATCGGCGAAACCATGGTGAGTGTTCTGAAGAGGTAAATGACTTCGGTTGAAAGGGTCGGCTACACCTACACATCCCTTTCGCGATTTAGAATTGTTACCCGCTCGTTCTGTTGGTTTTCACCAACAAACTCACAGGTAGGTACATCAGCGTAAAAAGAGCAGCGCAAAAGCACAAGGTATTCATCATTTCTCACAGGAGTTCGTTTGCCAGATTGGCCAGCTCGGACCGTTCCCCCTTTTCAAGAGTAATATGGGCATACAACTCATGATCTTTCAGGCGGTCAATAAGGTAGGAAAGGCCGTTGGATTGCGAGTCAAGGTATGGCGTATCAATCTGGTAGATGTCTCCCGTGAAAATGATTTTCGTGTTTTCGCCCGCGCGTGTAATGATGGTTTTTACCTCATGGGGTGTTAGGTTCTGCGCTTCGTCTACAATAAAACAGATATTCGACAGACTACGACCACGAATGTAAGCCAGTGGCGTGATGACCAGCTTTTCGTTTTGTACCATCTCGGTAATCTTTGAGTATTCTTTATCAGATTCGCTGTACTGATTCTGAATAAACTTCAGGTTATCCCACAGAGGCTCCATGTAGGGATTAAGCTTGGATTTGATGTCGCCCGGCAGATAGCCGATATCCTTGTTGCTGAGCGGAACGATGGGGCGTGCGAGGTAAATCTGTTTGAACTCCCGTTTTTGCTCTAACGCCGCGGCAAGTGCGATAAGTGTTTTACCGGTGCCGGCTACACCCTGCATGGAAACCAGTTTTATTTCAGGTTTCAGCACGGCGTGGATGGCAAAGGCCTGTTCCGCATTGCGGGGCTTGATGCCATAGGCTGTGCGTTTCTCAACTTG
>CANGUI010000088.1 GCA_947457025.1 Flammeovirgaceae bacterium
AGTTCTGATATCTTTGCACGCGATTTAGCGATCATGATTTCAATTTCCAACATTTCGTACTTCATTGGAGGCCGGGCATTGTACGAGAATGCATCAATGTTTATTAAGCCGAACGACAAAATCGGGCTCATAGGCCTGAACGGCCGCGGAAAATCCACGCTGCTGAAAATCATTAATGGCGATTACAAAATTGATGAAGGTTCCATCAGCAAAGCCAAAGACTGCACCATTGGCTTTTTGAATCAGGATCTCCTCTCCTACCAGACCGAAGACGCTATACTAACGGTTGCCATGGAAGCCTTTAAGGATGCCGTGGGTACCCAGCGCCAGATTGAACACGTTCTTCACCAACTGGAGAGCGAGTATTCTGATGCGCTGGTCGACAAACTCACGCGACTTCAGGAGAAATTTGAAAATCTGGACGGCTACACGATGCAGGCTAAAGCCGAGGAGGTACTGGAGGGCATTGGATTCAACACAACTGACCTGCACCGGCCACTCAAAGAGTTCTCAGGAGGATGGCGCATGCGCGTGATGCTTGCCAAGCTGTTGCTGGAGAAACCTTCGCTGCTCATGCTGGATGAGCCCACCAACCATCTTGACCTGCCCTCCATTCAGTGGGTGGAAGAATACCTGCGCAACTACGATGGTGCGGTGATCATTGTTTCACACGACCGGACCTTTCTTGACAATGTGGTCTCCAAAACGGTAGAGGTTACGCAGCAACAACTGGTTACCTACGAGGGCAACTACTCCTTTTATTTGAAAGAGAAAGAGATGCGCGAAACCATTCAACAAAACGCGTACGAAAACCAGCAGGCAAAAATCCGGCAGGCGGAGCGCTTTATCGAACGTTTTAAGGCGAAGGCAAGCAAAGCACGCCAGGTGCAATCGCGCATCAAGGCCATCGACCGGATGGACCTGATTGACGAAGTAATTGACGATACAGCAGCGGTAAATTTCCGATTCCGGTTTTCACAACCTTCAGGACGCCATGTGGTTACCCTGAACAACCTGTCAAAATCCTATGGCAACCTTGATATTCTGAAAAATACCAGTGCCACCATTGAGCGGGGAGACAAAATTGCTTTGATAGGTGCCAACGGGAAAGGAAAATCTACACTGCTGCGCATACTGAGTGGCACAGAAGCTGTGGAGGGGGAACGCACTATCGGGTACAATGTAATTCAGGGCTTTTACGCCCAGCATCAATTGGAATCCCTACATGTTGAAAATGAGATCCTTGAGGAACTGAAACAAGCCGGCAGCGGTAAACTTGAGCAGGAACTACGTGCTATTCTGGGATGTTTTCTGTTTACCGATGAAGATCAGTTCAAGAAAATCAAGGTGCTCTCCGGGGGCGAAAAATCACGTGTAGCTTTAGCCAAGACGCTCATCAGTGAAGCTAATTTTCTGCTGCTGGATGAACCTACCAACCACCTCGATTTCATTTCAGAAAATATCCTCATCCAGGCTTTACAGCAGTACCTCGGCACGTTTGTGGTCGTATCGCACAACCGCCACTTCATCCGTCAGGTCGCGAACAAGATATGGTATCTGGAAAATCATCTGATTAAAGAATATCCTGGTACTTACGAAGAATATGAGTATTGGCGTAAGAGCAATCCACAACCGGCAGCCACACCGCCGGTGAAGGAATCGAAACCTGCTGCTAAGGAAGCCCCTCCGGTCAATGACGAGAGCGACAAAAAGCGGAGGCAGGCAGAAAAACAGATCAAGGCCGTGGAAGAACGGATTCAGGTTCTTGAGCGTACACGAGAGGAATTAACGACCGAACTTGGGCGCCCGGAAGTCTACCAGAATCAACAAAAACTTTCCGCCCTACAGGCATCTTATGCTGCAAATGATGCCGCGTTGCTGGCCTTGCATGCCGAGTGGGAAAAACTGGTGACGGAAAGCGGCGAATAAGGATCCAGGCTACTTGTTTAGCCAGCGAACGGCCATGGTAAGCGTAACGCGGCGCAGCGTCATCTCGATTTCTGTGC
Source organism: Flammeovirgaceae bacterium (assembly GCA_947457025.1). GTDB lineage: Bacteria > Bacteroidota > Bacteroidia > Cytophagales > Cyclobacteriaceae > ELB16-189. The sequence goes on from CANGUI010000088.1 coordinate 2,007, forward strand.
GATTGGTGTAGGTTTCTGCGCCCGCCGGCGTAAACCACTGCCCGAATTCGAAAGCCTCTTCCCAACCCAAGCGCTGCACCTGGTATCCCAAACGCCAACTCAACTCTATTTTTTCGTACCGAAGTGCCTTTCCAAAGCTAAGGGAATACGCTTGCCCCCCATAATCCGATAGGAATGCCGGGGGACGTCTGTCCGGCACCAGCCGTGCCCATGAATAGCCGTACGCCGCGTGCAAAAACCAGGGATTTCGCCAGCGGTTTCCTATGTCATAGCGAAGTTGAAAAGAAAAGGGCACCGTTTGCCATCCCACATAATTCTCCCAACTCACGCCGAAACCAGTCTGGGTTCGGGCCAAACGGTGCCATGAAAACCAATGTGTTAAACCAACCGCGGTAGTTGCTTGCTGCTCACCAAATAGAGACCCTGTATGCAAGGCCAGCGAGTAGCCAAGCCGCTGGTTTCGTTTCAACGAATCTGAAGCCGAAACCGCGGTGAAAACCCCGCTCGTGAGTATCAGAAACAGCGCGGCCCTCATGGTGCTTTTATCGGCATTTGACTAAGCAACACAATGTTCTTTGGATCAGCGTAGTCGTATTGGTACAATCCGTCCTGCCCGATCATCATAGCCACGTGCTGGAACGGAATCACATCAAAGGCCTGGATTTTATCGTGGTGCGCCACCAGATTTTCGCTGATGCGCGCGATGTTGGTGATGTTGAAGACTTTCAATCCCGCAGGACCATCACAAAGAAAAAGCAGTCCCTGATCAATGCCGAGGCCATGGGGATTCGTCATGGGGTAAATATGAAGTAATTGCGGCGCTCGGGGATTGGCAATATCAATCACTTCCAGTTGGTTAGTAAATCCACCGCAAAGCGTGCCGTTGCGCAGGGTAACGTAGGCATAATTTCCATCCACCACCACCGGGTCACAACTGCGCACATGTTCGTATTTGCTGAGTAAGGTGGGCTGATCAGGTACCTGAAGATCAAAAATATACATGCCGGTTTGTGATCCGATGTAAAGGCGTTTCTCCGCAGGGAACACCGTTTCGATATCCCACGAAACCTGAAGCTCCCGGCTCAACTCCGGGCGTAAGGGCTGTGCGATGTTGATCACATCAAGGTTAGCACCATCGAGTGCATAGAGATGATTTCCGAGGATGGTAAACCTGGCCATGGATCCCCCGATGCCGGTCGCGGCGCCGGAAGTCAGGGGTGCTGCAGCAAACGTCCGCGTACTAAACAGAGCCGCGGCACCATCTTCCAAGACAATTCCGTTTCGATAATAGATTCCACCCCAGTTTTCACGCTGCAAATCACATTCTGTCTCATTCAACTCGACCTGCTCCACCGCCCTCCAGTTGGTGATGATACCTTGCGGTGTATCTGATCGCAACCCCATCCACGAGATATTACCAAAAACACCTTCGAGACGGCTCACCTCGCGAATGGTTTGGAGGTTACTTATATCAAACACCACCAGATCAACAAAACTGTCGGCAAGCAGGTAATCACCTTGGATCGCCAGGTCTATTGTGCCTGGTACAACCAAAAAGGAAACCGCTACCGGATTTTTCGGATTGCGGTTATCGATAACATGTATGCCCTTATCTTTTTCGGTGATGAATAGGTAACCGTCTTTGAAATAAATTTTACCGGGTTGTGAAATAGGCTGAGCAGCATCGAGTTTCACGGCAGCCTTGATTTCGGCAGCAGTAGAATAGACCGGCTCGAAATACGTATACCTGTTGCGAACCATGCAGGTGTCGGTACACGCGGTGGCCGACAAAAAAATAAGTGCGATGAAAAGAGAAAACATCCGGTGATGTGATGCGTAACTCATGCGTAATTGTTTTCTCTTTGATTCCTGTCGGATCGAAAAGGTTGGAATCAGAACTGGTACTTCAGCCTGAATCCAATATCCCAGATGAACGGACGCAACTGGCTGTTGATTTCGGATTGATAAAGCGGCTGGACGCTGTACCTAAAACCAGGTACCAGCGCAGCGCGGTAATGTTTACCGAGGCGGTAGGCAAACTCCGTGTTGAATAATCCTGCCCAGTTGATCGGACGATAGACACCGCTGGCCGACTGGGGATTATCTTGAAATTGACCAGACCGGTCCTGCCAAGCACTCTGTACTAAAAAGTCGGTGGCAACACCGCCGTTGAGTTGAATCGAGAAGGTACGATCAAGAACAAGATAACCCGCCATCACAGGAACCGAGAGATAGTTCACGTTCGCCCGAAGTTCGTACGGCGTTGTCAGTACCAGATCAGTACCCGTGCTACCGGCGGTTAATGATTCAGCCAAAAAAACGCGCGTCGCAGTCGCATTTGTTTCCCTGGACACAATGTTCGATGTGTACACCAGCGATTGCTGGAGATAGACCAAGCCCGTGTGCACAACCCACTTCCGCGAGATCGATTTCCCGACGCTGACTCCAAAGCTAAATGCCGTACCAGCCTGTTGCTGCCGGCTTTCGGGTTGTTGACTGGTAGCGCTCAAATTACCTAATGGGCCTGAAGTAGCCAACAAGGCCGGGCCACCGGCTGCAAGTCCGGCATTAAAACCACCCCCTGCAAATCCTACTGAGGCCCATAAGGGTTCGGAGCTTTTCGTCTTTTTGTCGAACGTTTCACCATCCGCCAGCAAGTCCGGCAGCAGTGGCACTGCTGCAGGGTTTTCTGTTGTTGTAACTATCGGTTGCTGAGCTGCCGGACTAACCGTTGCCGATTCCGTCGTTGCCGAAACTACCAAACCGGCGGATGGGTCGGCTCCGGCAGGAACGAGAGGAACGCTGAGGTTGGTTGTGTGTTGCTGCTGCAGAAAGGCAATAGCCCGCTGCCCGAAGGTAGTCGATCGGGTCTGCGGGGCTGACGTTGTTGTGTTGGCAGCCACAGGCTGTGTTTGCACCGGCTGTTGGTAAAGTTGAGATTTTTCGTTTCCGATGGCCGTGCGGAGCTCGTTTGCACGATCAGGTAATACAGCCTGGGGGTTCGGCGTGGTTGGCCTGGTTTGTTTTTCGGATTGCGCCTGGATTGGATTTTGAATTGATTTCCTGGTTGCCGTCAGGGGCTGCTCCCCACCGGGTTGGCGGACTTCCCAGAAGACGATGCTCATGGCAAACACGACACTTGCTGCCGCAAGCCATTGAATGAAGATAAATCTTCTGCGCAAGCGCCCGGCCTCCTGCTGGGCGAGTTGGGCTGCAAGAGCGTTCCAGATATGGCGTGGTGGCTGCTTTTCTTTATCCTGAAAAGCGTTCTGCCACGCTTTTTCAAATGCTTTCCTTTCCATACAGGTTTACGATTTTTTCATGGCCCGCTAGCTTGCTTTGCAGCAACATCCGCGCCCGGTTATACTGCGATTTCGACGTTCCCTCACTGATCTTGAGCATGTCCGCAATCTCCCGATGGCTGTAACCTTCCACGGCGAAGAGGTTAAAGACCAGGCGGCACCCATCGGGAAGCTGCTGAACCATCGCGATCAAATCGTCCAGGTGAATCCCCGCCAGATGGACTTCTTCGGTTTCCTGGAGCGGTGCATGGTCGACATCCACCATGGGCAGCATGTACAATTTTTTGCGTTGAATATTGAGACTACTATTGATCATGATTCGCGTAATCCAGGTTTGAAGCTTGCTTTCGCCCCGGAATTTCCGGATGGCCTGAAAAACCTTGATAAATCCTTCCTGTAAAGCATCTTCCGCCTCCATTTGCGAACGGGCGTAGCGCAGGCATAGCACCAGCATGCGGCCGGCAAACCGGTCGTACAATTCCTGCTGCGCCGCGGGATTACCGCTGGCGCATCCGGCAATGAGCTCTGCCTCACTCCTCATGGACTAATTCGATCATTAGACAACGGCTCGTAAACGAGGGTTGGAACCAAAATTGTATTAATTTTCGACAACACCCTTAAGTTCTATGGCAAAATCACATGTTAGCTGGCTGTTCGGTGGCTGTCTGGTCGTTATCATTTTGTTTTGCGCGGGCCCGCTAGTTGCCCAAAAGAAACTGCGGCTTGAAGACTTCGTCTACGAAGAACAAATTCGATCCATTATGGTGCACCAGGCAGGCACGGCGACAGGACCTCTTAGGCCTGCAGCTTCACCCCTTCAACAACAACGGCTGGTACTCGAATTTGATGACATTCAGGAATCGTACACTAGTTACTTTTTCCGGTTGCAACACTGCACCCTCGACTGGCAGCCATCGGCCTTGAGAGACTTGGACTATCTCACCGACTTTAATGAGTTCCCGATTAATCAATACACGTTCTCCGATAACACACACCTGCCCTATGTGCATTATACGGCTGCGCTACCCGCGGTAAAGTTACCTGGAAATTACCTGTTAGTTGTGTACCGCGATGGCAACCGGGAGGACTTGATTCTTACCAGGCGGCTACTGGTGTACGAGAACCGGATCAATGTTGTATCACTTACGAATTTCGCCGGAGCGGGTACCCTTCAGGAAGGCCGGCAGCCTTTGAACTTCATAGTGAATTATGGGAGCTTACAGGTCATTAATCCACCTGATATGATACGCGTGGTGGTGCGTCAAAATTACAGGTGGGATAACGCACTTTTTAATCCCCAGGCCACTTTTGTGCGAGATAACGCCCGTGAAATCGAATACCGTTTTTTTGACTTTGATAATTCCTTTCCGGCAGGGAATGAATTCCGGTTTGTTGATTTCCGTTCGCTGATCGCGCCAGGTCAGCATGTACAACGGATCAACCGAACAATTAAGCCCTACGAAGTCTATGTGATGCCTGACGGCAGCCGTGAAGGCCAGGCATATGCACAGTACCGCGATCTCAATGGGCAATTCATAGTGGATAACCGGGATTTTCCGGAACCGACAATCTCATCGAACTACGTGTTTTTAAATTTCTTTTTGAAGTCGCCACAACTCCCGGATCCGATTTTTGTTGTGGGACAGTTCAATCAGTACACCCGCACCAAGGAAAACGAGATGGTCTACAGCCGAACCAGCGGTGGATACGAGGCCTCCATCTTACTCAAGCAGGGGCTTTACAACTATCAATACGTAACCGGGGGAACCAACCCGAATCGACTGGAAGGTGATCGCTTCGAAACGGAAAATTCGTACGACGTGCTGGTGTACTATCGTTCGATAAAGCCTTTCTCCGATTTGCTGCTGGGATATGCCACCTGGTCTTTGAATACGCGCTAAGCGTAGTCGAAGGCCGCGTCCGCTTCTTGGCGGATCATTTCCGGCATGGCCACATCCAACATACCAAAACCTTTGTGACCAAAATACCCGAGGCCATTGGCATATACAAACTGCTGTACGGCAACGGGTGCAAACAAGGTGAATGGAAAAGTATAGCCACGA
>CANGUI010000089.1 GCA_947457025.1 Flammeovirgaceae bacterium
GCACATCCCCCTTGACGGTGGCAAGTAATACTTTGGCTGCGGGCTTCCCCACCGACCCGCTTTTTCGTTTTTCTTCTTCGAGGTAGGGCGTGAGATAAGCGACAGCCTTTTTCATCACGCGTGCGCTTTTTACCACCTGGGGCAAGAACATTTTACCCGCCCCAAATAAATCGCCTACTACATTCATGCCCGCCATCAGCGGACCTTCTATGACCTGCAGCGGCTGAGCATATTTTTGGCGAGCCTCTTCGGTGTCGGCATCGATAAACTCAATCATGCCTTTTACAAGGGCATGTGTGAGGCGCTCCTCCACGGAGCCCGTTCGCCAGGCGTCATCGGCCTCTTTCTTTTTTGATCCCCCCTTGACAGTTTCGGCAAACTCCAGCAGCCGCTCGGTGGCATCCTCTCGGCGATTCAAAAGAACATCTTCCACCCGCTCAAGGAGATCTTTCGGTATCTCATCGTACACCTCCAGCATGGTCGGGTTCACGATGCCCATGTCCATGCCGTGACGGATGGCATGAAAAAGAAAGGCCGCGTGCATTGCTTCGCGAACCGGTTGGTTTCCGCGAAAGCTGAACGAAACATTACTCACCCCACCGCTAACGTGGGCGTGGGGCAGATGCTCTCTGATCCACCGCGCAGCGCGGAAAAAGTCCACGGCATAGGTACGGTGTTCTTCTATGCCCGTGGCCACCGGAAAGATATTCGGATCGAAGATGATATCATGGGGATTGAACCCCACCCGGTCCACCAAAATCCGGTAGGCCCGCTCGCAAATGGCAATCCTACGCGCATACGTATCGGCCTGGCCCTGCTCATCGAAGGCCATGACTACCGTGGCGGCCCCATAGCGCTTGACTAACCGGGCTTGTCGGATAAACTCATCCTCACCGCCTTTGAGACTGATGGAGTTGACGATTCCTTTGCCCTGCAGGCACTTAAGACCCGCTTCAATTACATCCCACTTGCTAGAGTCTACCATGATCGGCACACGGGCAATTTCAGGTTCGGCGGCAATCAGGTTCAGGAAGCGAACCATTGCAGCCTGCGAGTCGATCATTCCCTCGTCCATGTTTATATCGATCACCTGCGCACCGCCCCGTACCTGGTCGAGGGCAACGTCAAGCGCTTCTTCGTACTTATCTTCTTTGATGAGTTTCAAGAAGCGTGCAGAGCCCGTCACATTTGTGCGCTCACCGACATTAACAAAATTCGTGGCGGGGGTAATTGTTACCGCCTCGAGGCCACTCAGTTTAAGCATGGACGGCCACCTCTCTCGGCTTGTATTTTTTGGCGAGCCCGGCGAGAACACGAATATGATCGGGCGTTGTTCCGCAGCAACCTCCCACCAGATTCAACCAGCCCGCCTTCAAAAACTCTTCCACCTGTTCGCCCATTTCACCCGGGGTTTGATCGTACTGCCCGAATTCATTAGGGAGTCCTGCGTTGGGGTACGCACTCACGTAAAAGGGTGCCTGTTCGCTGAGCACCTGGATATACGGGCGGAGCTGCCGGGCACCGAGGGCGCAGTTCAGGCCCACCGACAAGAGAGGCGCATGCGATACCGAAACGAGAAAGGCCTCGGTCGTTTGCCCGGAGAGCGTCCGGCCGCTGGCATCGGTAATCGTTCCCGACACCATGACCGGCCATTCCCGCTTCCGGTCTTCAAAAAGTTGGGAGACGGCAAAGAGCGCTGCCTTTGCATTAAGCGTATCGAAGACTGTTTCGATCAACAGCAAATCTGCGCCCCCATCTACCAGGCCTTTGGCCTGCTCGTAATAGGCCTCTTTCAATTCATCGAAGGTGATGGCTCTGTATCCGGGGTTGTTTACATCCGGCGAAAGCGAGGCCGTTTTATTGGTTGGCCCCATGGCGCCGGCTACAAAACGCGGTTGAGCGGGGTTTAGGTTGGTAAATTCTACCGCAACCTCTTTTGCGATGCGGGCACTTTCGAAGTTCAGCTCGTACGCCAATGATTCCAGGCGATAATCACCCTGGGCAATGCTGGTGCTGCTGAACGTGTTGGTTTCTAACACATCGGCCCCTGCTTCCAGGTACTGGCGATGGATGGCCTGGATAATATCGGGGCGGGTGATGGACAACAAATCATTATTTCCTTTCAGGGGGTGTGCATGGTGTTTAAAGCGCTCGCCCCGAAAATCTTCTTCCGACAACGTGTAGCGCTGGATCATCGTGCCCATCGCACCATCGATCACCAAAATACGCCTTTTCAACTCTTTACGAATGTCCATGTTAGATGCAATAAATAAAGCCTTATTCCAGATGCGACAGAGATCGCTGACTTATCTGGGCCACACATCTCATGTGGTAGGATTTGGCACAACGCTTCGATAATGGGTTGAAGCAGGATGCCAAGACATCTTAGGGCCTATTCCCTCCGTCTTTCTGGATAAGTGACACAAAGAAAAACATTTAGGTCATAAATATGAAAGTTTGTTATGCTTTATTTGGGACAATTTTACGTCCTTGAAACTCGCCGCCATTGACATCGGCTCCAATGCCATCCGCTTTCAGGTTTCATCCGTATTGGATGACGGTCAAAAGTTGCTGTTTAAGAAAATGGAATATGTGCGCTTTCCGCTGCGCCTGGGACACGATGTCTTTACCACGAATCAGATCAGCCGAAAAACGAGAGAAAAGTTCAAAAAGCTGATGAAGGCATACAAGCTGCTGCTGGAGCTGTATGAAGTGGATGACTACATGATTTGTGCTACGTCGGCCATGCGTGAATCCGAAAACGGGACCCAACTTGTCGAAGAAGTGCGTGATGAAATCGGGCTTTCGATTCACATCATTGACGGGCAGCAGGAGGCAGATCTGATTAACAAAGCGATTCAATCTTACCTGAGTGAACAAACCCACCTGCACATAGACGTAGGTGGTGGTAGCACGGAACTAAACATCTACAGCGGCGGCAAGAAGCTGAAAACCCGCTCATTCAAGGTGGGATCCGTGCGGATGCTCGAACACCATGACCTTCCTGCCGTATGGCAGGAAATGGAACAATGGATCAAGGAAAACGTGCGCCGCGATATGGGCAAAGTCACTGCGGTAGGAACAGGTGGAAACATTAGCAAAATTTTTGAATTGGCCCAGCTCAAGCCCCACCGGCTGATGTCGCTGAAGCGGATGCTGGAAGTTAAAGAGATGATTGAGCGCCATACGATTGAAGAACGGATCTATAAATTGCAGATGAACCCCGATCGTGCGGATGTTATCATCCCCGCCGGGCACATCTACATCCAGGTCATGGAATGGGCGGGTGCAAAGTATATGTTTGTTCCGGAAGTGGGTCTGAAAGATGGGATGATGCTACATCTATACGAACAGAATGCCGCTCGCAAAAAATTTGAATTCGTCAACCGCGATGACCAGTCACAGGGGCGCAAGGTCACTGCCGTTCGAAAAAAGAAAAGCAAAAAGTAATGGTTTACGTTGCCCGCCTTCCGTGGAGGGTGGAGTAAACGAACGCGGAATCCTCCTTTGTCGGACAGAGCAGTTAAAAAGCTGGCCGACGCGGTTCGCGGATGACATCTCGCAGATCTGACGCGATCAGAAATTCCACTCAACAGTTTGTCCTGGCGTGAAGCCGTCTTCCCTCCTCTCTCCCCCGGAAGCACTGCTTTTATCGTCTCCTACCTTGTTTTGTTCCGCCTGTTTTTGGTTTGGCCCTTCCGCGAAGAGGTTTCCCTGCTCGCTTTTTGGCGGGAGCGGCTTTGGGCTTTCCCGCCGGTTTTCGGGCGGGGGTGGCTGGAAGAGCGCGGTTTGTCCGTCCGGCCCGATGATCGGCTCCGGCTCGTCTTTTTTTTTTGACCCACGATCATTATCGGGGTCTGTTGCTTCCGGTTCCATCTCGGTACCTTCTCCGCCCTCGGCTTCGTCCAGCGATGTAACCTTTGTGACCTTATGGGTGGACAGCCGGTTGCCGACCGACTTCCATCCCTTTACATCCACCAGGTCATCCAGATTGACAACTTCTTTCTCCTTCTCCTTCCCCTTCCCTTTTACTACCTCAATTTCTACCTCAGGCGACTCGGCTGAACTCATGTACTCCAGTCGCGAACCGACCGCCTCAGAAATGAAGCAAAATTCTTTATCCAGCGTGGTGGTTTCAATGGTAAACCGCTTAACAAAGTGGTGTTTCGAATCTCCATCCAGATAAACCGCTGTCAGCACTTTGCGTGGATTGAATTTCTCCAGCCAGATCACCTTTTCCGGATCGTAGCGGTTGGTGAGTTCAAAAGTGGTAATCCGGTAATGCCCACCTCGGGTAACCGCTATGATGCGATCATCTTCGTGAAATTTCCCCAGCCGTTTGCCTCGCGCCTCTTTATTCAGGCGTCCGGAAGCCATATCGTACCACAGCTCAAGCCCCCCCAGAGTTGTTCCGCGTGATTCCTTGAAATCCACCCGGCGAATCGGATACTTGGTGATCACATTTCCCCGCGCCCCGCGTCCTTTGATCTCCAGCTCGGAAAAGTCAAAATCGAAAATCTTTTTGCGCGCCGTGCTGGCCGGCGTGAGTTTAACCTCCACCACTTCTGCCTCGCCGTTCGGGTTGGCGCTGAGGTAATGCACTTTGTTGTTAGGATGCCCGGTAGTCAGGTCGTACTCTTTATCCCGGATCACCGCGGGCATAGCAAAACGCTTGGCAAAGCCCTTGCCGCTCTTGGCATCCGTATAGATCATGTTGTAGACCATCCGCTCATCGCCCTTCCGCCATACGCCTACGTGCAAAATGTCCTTGCCGACAAACACCTTTTCGCTGATGCGACTGACCACGGCTTTCCCATCTTTGCGCAACACGATGATGTCGTCCAACTCAGAACACTCGCAGACGAGCTCATCTTTTTTGAGTCCCCACCCGATGACTCCGTCTCCGCGGTTAACACAAAGCATTTGATTATTGGCAATCACCTATGTAGCGGCTAACGACTGGAAGCTCTTCAGTTCCGTTTTGCGCTCCCGCCCTTTTCCATACTTGTCGAGCAGGCCCTGAAAATAGCTGATCGCATAGTCGGTCAGGTGCCGGATGTGGTGAAGGATTTCTTTCAGTTCTTTGTCCAGGTCGCGCAGCAATTCATCAGCCTTGAAGGAATCGAATTTTGAAATCCGCTTGATCCGGATTTCCATCAGACGCAGAATGTCGTCTCGGGTGATTTCGCGGTAGAATTGTTTTTTGTAAGGCTTCAGGCCCTTGTCGATTGTCTCGATCACACCCTCAAACGTATCCACCTCTTCGATGGAACGGTAGATGCGCTTCTCGATGAAGATCTTTTCAAGCGACCCAAACAAAATTTTCTCCATCAACTCCCCTCTTCGGATCTCCAGTTCCCGCTTCAGCAGCGCCACGGTACTTTCGGTGTTGACTTTCAGAATGTCGTTTACCTTGAGAAACGTGGGTTTATCGGCCACGATCACACAGGCATTGGGTGAGATGGAGATTTCGCAATCGGTAAATGCATACAGCGCGTCCATGGCAATTTCCGGTGACTGCCCCGACTGCAGGTGAATCAGAATTTCCACATCGCGGGCGGTATTATCGATCACCTGCTTTACTTTAATCTTCCCCTTCTCACTGGCCTTGACAATCGATTCAATCAGCGAGGTGGTGGTGGTTCCGAACGGAATTTCGCGAATAGCGAGTGTTTTCTTGTCAACCATTTCCAGCCGTGCGCGCACCTTGATCTTTCCCCCGCGCAATCCCTGATCGTACTCGGCCACGTCGGCAATGCCGCCGGTAGGGAAATCGGGATAGATTTTCGGGTTTTTCCCCTTCAGCACATCAATCGATGCTTTGATGAGTTCCACAAAATTGTGGGGCAGAATTTTGGTGGAAAGGCCCACAGCAATGCCCTCCACGCCCTGCGCCAGCAGAAGCGGAAATTTTACCGGCAGGGTAACGGGCTCTTTCTTCCGGCCATCGTACGACAGCTGCCATTCGGTTGTCTGCGGGTTATACACCACATCCAATGCAAATCTGGAGGGACGCACCTCGATGTAACGTGGTGCCGCGGCACTGTCGCCCGTGCGCACATCGCCCCAATTGCCCTGCGTGTCGAACAGGATATCTTTTTGGCCGAGGTTGATGATGGCTTCCCCGATAGCGGCGTCTCCATGCGGGTGGTACTGCATGGTGCTCCCGATCACGTTCGCGACTTTATTAAAGCGGCCATCGTCCATTTCTCGCAACGCATGCATGATCCGGCGCTGCACAGGCTTGAACCCATCTTCTACCCGAGGTACGGCCCGCTCCAGGATGACGTAGGAAGCATAATCCAAAAACCAGTTTTCATACATCCCGTCAATGGCGATGGTATGAACCGTTTCGTTTCCGGGGCTACTGCCTCCTTCTTTTGATGGCTTGACCGGTTTCTTACTCATTGACTACCTCCTCTTCCTTTTCGGTGGATACCTCGCTTATGGCAATTTTGTCTAAATCCACGCGCAGGTTTTCAATGATGAAATCCTGGCGGTCGGGTGTATTTTTTCCCATGTAAAACTCAAGTAATTTGATCAGGTGACTCTCTTTGTGAATCAGTACGGGAGCCAGGCGGATGTTGTCACCAATAAATGTTTCAAACTCATCGGGAGAAATTTCACCCAAACCCTTGAAGCGCGTAATCTCCGGCTTGCCGCCCAACTTGTTGAGGGCGGCGGTCTTCTCTTCTTCCGAGTAGCAATAGATCGTTTCCCTCTTGTTGCGAACCCGGAAGAGCGGAGTCTCCAGCACATAGACATGCCCGGCTTTTACCAGGTCGGGGAAGAACTGCAGGAAGAATGTCATCAGCAGCAGGCGGATATGCATGCCGTCTACGTCTGCATCAGTGGCGATGATTACCTTGTTGTACCGCAGACCGTCCAGGCCATCTTCGATATTCAGGGCGTGTTGCAGCAGGTTGAATTCTTCATTTTCGTAAACCACTTTTTTCGTCAGGCCATAGCAATTCAGCGGTTTGCCCCGCAGGCTAAACACGGCCTGGGTTTCCACGCGGCGGGCTTTTGTGATTGAGCCGCTGGCCGAGTCCCCTTCGGTAATGAAAATCATCGATTCCTGGGCGCGCTCATCTTTGTCTTCATCAAAATGAAACCGGCAATCGCGCAGCTTGCGGTTATGGAGGTTGGCCTTTTTAGCACGTTCGTTGGCAAGTTTTTTTATGCCTGCGATTTCTTTACGCTCGCGTTCCGACTGCAAAATCCGTTTTTGCAGGGCATCCGCCACCACAGGATTTTTATGCAGGTAGATCTCAAGTTCGCGGGCAACCAGGTCGCCTACGGCACTGCGCACGGAGGGGCCGTCTGGCGCCATATTCAGGGAACCGAGTTTCGTCTTCGTTTGCGA
>CANGUI010000090.1 GCA_947457025.1 Flammeovirgaceae bacterium
GGTTATTTTTACCCGACAGGTTTTAACATCAGCGCCAGCGCAAACCGGACGACCTCATCAGTTTGTTCTTCAATGGTCAGGTTGGTGGTATCCAATTCAATCGCCCCGGGTGCCTTCCGCAGAGGGCTCTCAGCACGGGTGCTGTCGATTTCATCCCGCTTGATCAAATTATCCAGAATGACGTTGAGGTCCACCAGGTCATCTTTTGCTAGCAGCTCCTGCTGGCGCCGGTAAGCGCGGGTTAGGAGATCGGCCGTTAGAAAAACCTTCAGTTCGGCATCGGGAAACACCACTGTGCCGATATCACGGCCATCCATAACGATGGCTTTGTCGCGCCCCATTTTTCGCTGCTGGTCAACCATGGCGGTACGCACCGCGGGCAAGGTGCTGACCTGGCTTACCTGTTCCGACACACGCATGCTGCGGATCTCGGCCTCTACGCTAAGGCCGTTTAGATAGGTCTCGGAAACCCCGCGGGTATTTACTTTAAAGGTAATCCTAACCTCGCGCAGGGCTTGTAGCACTTCGCGGGGATTCGTCAGTGCCACGTGGTGTTGAAGAAAAAAACAGGTCACCGCACGGTACATCGCCCCCGAATCAATGTAGCTGTAGCCCAGAATGGTTGCGACCCTCTTGGCCGTAGTGCTCTTACCGCAGGCCGAGAAGCCATCTATGGCTATGGTAATCTTTCGCATCAGCAGTCTTTTTGCGGACACGGGATGGGTTTCCCCGGTTTTAGCTTCTTCTGGGGTTTTTTAGCCGTACTGCAGGCGCCTGCCAGCAAAGCAAAAACCATCACCAGCCAAAAGATTTGCTTTCTCATTGCGGAAAGATAGAGATTCAGGCGGCAACCAAACAACGGGTTCACCCCTCCAGATTGTTTTGGTAGCTCATCCGAAAACCGATTTTCTGCCCGGCGCCGAGCTCCTGGGTTTTCTCCAGCTTCTGGTGCAGCGTGATAAACCGCACCTGAGGAAACGGCGGCGCTACCAGATCATTTTCAATCGCCATGGCAAGGGCAATTTTCACCAGATTGGTAAGTTCCAGCTCGGTGATGCTGCCCTCGGAAACGGTCTGGGAAAATTGCGCGAGAGGGCCATCCCCTTCAATCACATACCGGCCTTCGTGGTTGATGAGCAACCGGGCCAGCAGATAGCCCGGGTCATTCATGCGGTTGAACCGGACGGAGTCGCTCATGAAATTGTAGATCATGATCTGCCCAAAATAACGATTGACCTGCTGTTGCCGCATGTAGCCGGTTTGCAGAATGGGGTGATCGTCTTGAAAAGTAACGATGTTGGTGTGCAACACGAATACCAGCAAATCGCCCGCGAGCTTTACCTGAAACTCGTGGTCATTCACGGCGATGAAGTCGGTGGTTACGTCCTGATCTCCCGGGCGAGCCCTTTTCTTGATTTCGTTAATGACCTGAAACGCATCTGTCTGTAGCGTTTGAAAAGCCAGCAGAAGGTTCTTAAATGTGATTTGCTTGGCGGTAGACTTCGTCTCCAGCAGCATGCGGATGGTGTTCACCGGATCAGTTTGCAGCGACATGGAAGTAATTGTATATTTCAAAGCTACATAAATCTGATACAGGAAGTAACCACATGAGGTATGGAAAACACAGGTAATGGGAAAGCAGAAACCTTTCTGCGGGAACTGGGCAAACGAATTGATCTCTTTGCCGCTGAAGTGAAGCAGGCCGGCACCCGGATGGAAAGCGAATTTCAACAGCGCTACGATGACTTGAAGACGGCGGCAGAAAAACTCAAAAGCGAAGCCGAAAACAAGGAACGCTGGAAAGAAGTGGAAGACAGCCTGAAGAAAGCAGCCGAAGAGCTCGAAAAAGCCATGAAGGCAGCCTTCCGCAAACCTGACTCGCCCGCCGGGCCTGGCACCTGAATGGGCTAGCGGTCTGATAGGCGTTGGCTGGCAGCACACCCACACGAACCCTGTTCTAAATCTTCGCCCGTTTCCAGGTACCTTTCCGAAAGAGAAGAACAGCCACGATCGCCATGGCGGACTCCGTCAGCACGATTGCGAGATAAACGCCCATGGTACCCATAGCCAGCGGCTTGGAAAGCAGGTAGGCGATAGGTATCTGAAAGACCCAAAATCCAAATAGACTCAGGATAGTCGGGGTTCGCGTATCACCTGCCCCATTGAACCCTTGGTTTACAACCATACCATAAGCGTAAAAAATATAGCCGAGGCAAATGACCTGGAGGCATTGTACGCCGTGATGGATCACTATCGGATCGGCTGAAAAAAGTGCAACCAGTGGGCGAGCAAAGAGGTAGAATACGAGGGTGACCACTACCATGAAGAGCAAGTTAAAGAAACAGGTGCGCCACACTGATTTTTCGGCCCGCTCCGGTTCTCCGGCACCAAGATTTTGTCCGACCAGCGTGGCAGCTGCATTGGCGAGCCCCCAGGCCGGCAAAATGGCGAAGATGATGATTCGGATGCCGATGGAATAACCAGCCAGCGCCACGCTGCCAAAGGTCGAAATGATCCGCACCAGGAAAATCCAGCTGGCAGATCCTATCAGAAACTGTCCCGTTCCGCCGGCAGATACGCGTACCAGATTTTTCATGATATCCCATTGCACCGGAAACTCCACACGCGAAAATCTGATGATACCCGAACCGCGGAAGAGGTGGTAAAGCTGGTACGCGACACCCAGCCCGCGGCCCAGCGTAGTCGCTATTGCAGCGCCCTCCACGCCACATGCGGGTATCGGCCCCCATCCAAAAATAAAAATCGGATCAAGCAAAATGTTAAGGCCATTCGACAGAATCAGGGTTCTCATGGCCAGCGCTGCCTCTCCAGCCCCCCGAAATATGCCGTTGATCAGAAACAACAACAGAATTGTGGCGTTGCCTCCCAACATCCAGACCGTGTAGCCCGCATGGTGGGTCACCACGTTCTCGCCAGCGCCCATCAGCCGCAACAAATCCCTCGCAAACCAAACACCAAAAATCGAGATAAGAACAGAAATACCTACACCGAGGTAAAGGGCTTGAACACTTGCCTGGCGGGCAGCCGCAATCTGCTGCTCTCCGACACGGCGTGCAACCATCGCTGTGGCTCCCATGCTGAGCCCGATTCCTAGTGAATACACCAGCGTGAGCAACGACTCCGTAAGCGTTACCGTGGCAAGTGCATCGTTATCGTGAAGGCGGCTGATGTACAACACATCTACGATGGCAAACAAAGACTCCATGGCCATTTCCAGAATCATCGGGATAGCCAACAAAAAAATCGCCCGGTCAATGCTACCGGTAGTGAAATGCTGCTCCTTACCCCGAACTGCGTCGATCAGTAAACGTAGAAAGGCAAACCCCTCACCGGTAGAAGTACCCATGATGCAGCTCGAAATGTAGGGGATTTGCCCGAAAGGCTGAAGTCGGAACTGAATTGTTGGGGCGGGTTATGTGCGGAGACTATAGCCGGTAATAATACGTGCGACAGTCACAAACCGGATTCTATGGTATGTGCTAAAGCGGGCGCTACCCGTTCTTCAATAGGCTTTTTCACCAACGTAGTTTCCAGGCGGATCATAATTACAAACCCAAATTTCTTCCGCTCCGCATTTGGCCATACCGCAGCCTACCTGCCTCGTGTCTTTCCAAACAATCTGGGTATAATGGCCGCAAACACCACCCTTGCACTTACCCGTTGCCGGTTGATAAAACCTCCGCTCATCCGCCCAGGAATCAACCACTGTTTTGGGATTCACGTCCATGTTATAGGCCCAAAAAATATTCTCGCCGTGCACCGTGCCCCACTTGCCGGTATGCGGGCGATGCTCCATTTCACAACCACGTTTCGCCAATTCATCGGCCCAGGCCTGGGCTTCAGTCGCGAGCTCTTCCGACCATATTAATGGTGGCTGCCCCACTTGCTGGCGCCAAAAATTATGGCGTTCAGTAATGCCGTGCAGCGGTGCGCGAAGCGGCTCCTGTGGGTGCGCGAATAAACCCGCTGCCAGCCAAAAAATGAATATTGCCTTTAGGTGCATGGTGTTTGTAACGAACCAGATAAAAAAAAGTACGCAAAAAAAAGAAAGGCCGGATTTCTCCGGCCTTTCATGATCAGGTACGCGCTGTATTACAACTTAGTCAGGGTTAAACGTACACGGCGAGTCCAGGTGCAGTACCCGTTGCGACGGCCATACTCATCGGCATCATCGTCAACACCAAGCGTCATCGCCTGCCCGGCAACCAAACCTGTCTGAGAGGTCGTATAAGTTCCACGGTTCGGAGTGCTTGCCCGAGGCAAGCCAGCAGGCAACGAAGCCGTGCCGGGGAACGACCCGCCCGTGGGGGTTACCCAGTAAATCTCCCGCTCTGCTGTGCAATCAACACCGGTATTCTGCAAAGGAACGAACACCGTTCCGTTTTCGAGGTTTATACGCATGGTCACATTTTGACCACGATACGAAACCTGAAACTGGCGTTCGGTAGACAACCCGTTAGCAGGTATAGAGAGCGTAACGGTTTGGTTGGGAAACAGAACTGTGTTCAAATTCGCAGGATAAGCAAGCGCATGCAATTCAGCACTATGGTTCGGCGACCAAATTGCATTCTGAGTCAGGCTATAGGTACCTACCCACGAACCAGCTGTCAACGCTACCGCAGTTAACGTATACACAAACGACGAGGAATAAAACTGACCACCAATTAAGTCAGAACTTGCATTGGTGTTCGTAAACGTTCTCCCGTCCTTCAAACGGATTACAGAGCGATACGTAACAACATCACCCGCCAGAAAACTCCCCAGCCCAAGGGCGGTAGACGTTTGCGGCGCAGTGATTCTAACGTTGGCTCGTTTGTACACCGAATACGTTGGCTCTGGCACAGGCTGAAAGGCCGAAGCATCCACAGTCGTAACCAAAACCTCCGCACCCTGCACGCCACCTCTGCGGTTACGCGCAAAAAACTGTACGTCCTGCAGGTTTTCTGCATTGCTGGCATCTACAAATTCAAATACAGCGTCCAGTCCGGATCCGGCCAGGTTGTTGACATCGATAACATTCGAGGTTTGACGAACTAATCTCAGGTATGCACCTGTTTCACGATCATTATAAGGCAGCGGGTATAAACTCTCGTCACGGCAAGCCGTGAACACGCCCACAGAAATGACGGATAGTGTAAATAATATTTTTCTGGTATTCATTGTCTCTTTTGGCTAAAGATTAAAAATCCAAATTTGTTTGATCTGTATCCCAGAAAACGCGTGTTGCCAAGTTCGGTCGTTGGGTCGCATTTGAGTTGAGCGTAGCATAATTCTGGGGATACCAATTTAACCGCGGGAAACTTCCGGGAGTGGCGCTAATTGTTGGCTGCATCCCACTTGGTAAGCCGGTTCTGCGATAGAGGTTGTAAGCTTCAACACCGTTTCCGAACAACGCTATCCAGTACTCGCGCGCCACGAAATTCATACGGCCGCGATTGTCTGTCTGTGCGTTGTAGGCAGCCAATGCTGCCGTCACATAATTGTTCACATCCGTAGTATAGGTGGCTGCCGGATAAAATGCAGAAACAGTTGCTTCCGTGGGGGACGCCGGTCCGACACCAAAGGTACCATTCGCGGCCCATGCCCGAACATCGTTGAACGAATTGCGAATGCCATTCTCGAAATACGTAACGGCGGTACCCGAAGTTCCTAGGAAAATAGCGGCTTCTGCCAGCATGAACTCAGTGAAAGACTGCATCATGATCGGCTGAAAACCCGCACCCCGCTGCCCCAAACTGGCACCCCCGGAAAGCCCCGCCGGGTTGTTGGCATCAAAACGCCCACCGGCTGGATACACTCCCCAAGATGAACGCAGTAATCCATCCGGGGGAATGCCCTGAGGATCTACGTGATCCCGGCCCCAGTACCCGATGCCGGAAGGATAACAGTACGTTCTTCCCCATGCCGGATTAGAAGGGCTGGTCGAGATACCGGGAGGTGCTTCACCTCTACCCAGCAACACAGTACCACCACTCAACTGAGGGTAGTGTGCCGGCAAAGTAGCCTCCGTTACACACCGAATCTCGTTAGGATTTGACGAATTGGCATTTACCTGACGGAAGAAATAGAACCGGATCCTCGGATCGCCAATGGCCCCGTTTTGCTGGGCATCATAGCCATACAACATCTGCCAAATGAGGTAATTAGCCATATAGTCTCCGGCGCCAGTCAGGTAATTTCCTGTGAACCGAGGGTGGCGGTTATCAGGGTCTACCGTATTCGAACCGTAGCGGAATACGAAATTATCAGCAGAATTTCTGATCAGCTCATTACCAGCAATGAGCGCATTGATACCAGTTGTTGATCCCGCCGGATCTACAAGACGCCTGTTGAGGAAAATCTTCAGCTTTAACGTGTTTGCCGCTCTTCGCCACGGTTGAAAGTTCGATGTGGGCGATAGCCCGTAGAACAAATCAGTGAAAGGCGGATTGGTTGGAACAACTGTACTGTTGGTGTTGAAATTAACGATTGACTCATCCAACAAACGCAAGGCGGTTACATACAGGTCCTGGGCCTTGTCTGCCGCCGGGTTCAAGCTCTCTGTACCTAAGATAGCCTGAGAATAAGGCACGTCACCAAAGTTATCCACCAACAGAACGATCATGTAGGCCGAAATAACGCGCGCGATTCCAGCATGGCGTGTTAACCCAGTCGCATCAGCCGTTTTGATTAGCTGATTGGCATCGGTCAGAATTGAAGCATACGTGGTTGACCAAACACCATCAAATGTTTGGGGCGTAAACACGTTATTGTAAAGCGTGCCGCCGGAGTTCTGCAGCCTGGTAAACTGCATTCCCCGCGTGCTGAACGTATTAAAAACTGCACCGAAGTTACGTTGAATACTGTTCAGAATAAGATTGGTCTCAACCTGATTCAATTGAACCGCATTCGGATCCTGTACGAGATCAAGCGAACAACTTGACGCTAGTATTACCGTACAGGTTACGAAAAAGTATCTAATTTTTTTCATCATAACAAAGTCTCATTAATGATTAAAGTGTGAGGCGTAAAACAAACCCGTACCGTCTTGCGCTCGGACCTGTCAAACGATCGAAACCGATACTGTTGCCGACACCCAAACTAGTGACCTCCGTGTCGAAGTTCACGGGCTTAGGCACGTTCACCGCATTAAACCACAGGTTATTGCCATTCAACTGAATGAATGCAGACTTAAAGGGAGTCTTATTCATGAATGACTTCGGCAACTGATACCCCAGTGAAATCTCGCGCAAACGGATGGTTGTTGCATCGAACATGGCCACTTCGTTGTAACCAAAAAATTGCGTGTTAA
>CANGUI010000091.1 GCA_947457025.1 Flammeovirgaceae bacterium
AAAACCTGTGGTGCGCTGGGCGGGGGGAAGCAGATCGCCAACAAAAGCGCGAAAGGGCTCCATGCTCACATTGATTGAAGCATCCATGATC
Source organism: Flammeovirgaceae bacterium (assembly GCA_947457025.1). Classification (GTDB taxonomy): domain Bacteria; phylum Bacteroidota; class Bacteroidia; order Cytophagales; family Cyclobacteriaceae; genus ELB16-189. The sequence continues at coordinate 92 of CANGUI010000091.1, forward strand.
CACAAGGTGCCGGCTGCCATCCAGAGCGCATACGAGTTGGGCATGATACACAGAGCAATTGAAGCAAGCAGTGCCCCTATTGCAAAATACGGGCGCCGTCGGCCCCAGATGGGGTGCCAGGTCCGGTCGCTGTAAAAACCAATTATGGGCTGTACCAGCAGCCCGGTTACGGGCGCAGCCAGCCACAGGATCGGGAGTTCCTCCGGGTTGGCGCCAAGGGTGGAAAATATTCGGCTGGTGTTGGCATTTTGCAGGGCGAAGCCGAACTGGATTCCTAGGAATCCAAAGCTCATGTTCCAGATTTGCCAGAAACTTAATGCGGGTTGAAACGTAGTTTTGGCCATAGGCATTAATGCATCGGTTTTGAATTCAACGGAGCCTTGTTTACTTCGCTTTCCCGCACCAGCGTCCACAACAGGGCAGAAATCGCCAGACAGATCGCGCAGATGATAAAGATAGCGGTTTTACTTTCAATCAGCGGAATGATTTTCCCAAAAACAAGACTCACCACCAGTTGGGGAATGACTACCGAGAGATTAAAAATGCCCATGAACAAGCCCATTTTGTTTTTCTCCACTTTCTCCGTCATGATGGCGAAGGGCAGACTCACGGTGGCGGCCCAACCGATACCTACTATGGCCATGATGACGTACATCCACATGGGCGAGCTTCCCAGCCAGACCAGCAGCGTGTATCCCGCGCACATGGTCGCCATCGCGATCACATGTACGCGCACCCGGCCGATTTTGTTTGCCCAGGGTTCCAGCAGGAGGGAGGGTAGAATGAAACCCACCGTATTCAGCACCAGAAAGGAAATCGAGACGACCTGACCTGCTTCGGCATCTGATGCCCCCGGGATCATGCTCCGCACAAAAAAGATCATATAGACAAACATGGTTTGTACCCCGAGCCAGCAAAATCCGTGAGCCAAGTAGATGCGGTAGAGTTGTCCAAATTGACTTGTTCCACCGCCCGCATTTCCGTCCGTCGGGGCAGCTAATGCGCTGGGTTCGGTGATGAAAAACGGAGGTAACAACGAGAATAGTAATACCAGCCCGGCACCGAAATAGATCAGTGAGAAATTTCCCCACCAGGCACCAATGGCGTACGCAAGCACTCCGAAGAAGCCGGATATGGTCTGCATCCACGTATAGCCGAATGTGCGCTTCTCGCCTTCCGGCGTAACGTCTGCGATGATGGACCGCGTGGGGTTGAAACTGATGTTGATGGATAGATCGAGGGTGAGTGCGACAGAGATGGCCACCACGAGAATGCCCATACCGGTTGCCGAACTGATCGCCCCAAGGCTCGGAAGTGCCAACAGGCTGAGTGCGGCCAATACGCCCCCAATCCAGATGAAGGGCCGCCTGCGGCCGCCCCAAAACCAAACCTTGTCGCTGATGATGCCAATGAGCACCTGGCCAATGATTCCCGCTATGGGGCCTGCTGCCCAGACGACACCCACTTCGTGGATATCAAGCTGGTACTGAGTGGTGAGAATCCAGCTGAGAGCCGAAATCTGCACCGACAAGGCAAAGCCCATTGCGGTAGAGGGTAAACTGAGCAGGGTAAGAAATCCTTTTGTAAGGCGTTTTTGAAAGTCGAGCATCGTGTTACCATTCCACCACTTGTGCGGACGTGTTTAGTTGAAAGTTAACTTCCTGAATGGGTTCGGTGCCGAACGTGTCAGGGTCTTTAATCGGGTCGTACTTTTCTAGCGGCGTGAAAAACGAGTGGCCATGATTAGCGACGCGGCATGGCTCGCCGTTTACCCGCACCTGATCCAGTTTTTCAAACCCGTGAAACACCAGCCTTACGTGCCGGTACGGAGACGCGTAACTCCCAGTCGTGGCCGTAACTTCCAGCCGGTTTACTACGGGGTGGTAGTGTAGGGTGCGCGTTGAGGATGCTCCCCGTTCATGATCAAAACTGACGCCATCATCTTCGTAGAGCGTGAAGGTTGTACCCGTGCTCCCCTTGTACACATGGAGTTCAAGTTCGGCACAGGGATCAAGCATAGTTGCGCCGGCCGCACGCATGGGCAGGATGCTTCCCGCGCGAACGAAGACCGGTAGTTTGTGCAGTGGACACTCGATAAAGATATCCCCGCCGCCAGAGAATTTCTTGCCGTCGAAAAGATAGTACCACTCGCCCTGAGGCAGAAATACTTTTGTGATGTCTTTGCTGCTCTCTACGGGTACCACCAATAGAGCAGGACCAAACAGATACTGGTGTTCGAAGCGGTGATCATAGATGGCATCTTCAAACGGAAATTCGATCGCCAGGCTTCGTTGTACCGGAATACCCAGTTGGGCAGCTTCAAAAAAGAGTGAGTACAGGTAGGGCAGCAACTGATAGCGGAATCGGATGTAATTGCGGGCGATGTTTTCCACCTGCTCGCCGTACGACCAAGGTTCGGAGTCTGCCGTGTTGATCATCGTATGGCCTCGGAAAAACGGAGAGAGTGCGGCTATGGAGAGCCAGCGCACAAACAGCCGGGGTGATGCGTTTCCAACAAAGCCGCCGGCATCATATCCCGCAAAGGCAATTCCGGTCAAGCCGAGACTGTTCACCAGGCGCACCCCGAGCAACATGTGCTCTTCGGACGATACATTATCGCCCGTCCAAAGGGCCGCATACCGCTGGATGCCCGCAAACCCGGAGCGCGTCAGGTTAAACGGTCTGCGGTTGCCCATCAACGCTTTGGTGCCCTCGTAGGTGCTGCGTGCCATCTGTAAACCGTACACATTTCTGGCTTCGCGCATGGTGGTTCCAGCTCCCTCAAAATCGAATAGCACGTTTTCGGGCAGATAGTTTCCCCAGGTCGCAATTTCGTTCATGTCATTCCAGAAGCCTTCAACGCCCAGGCGGACGTAGTCTTGAAACTGTTCTTGCCACCACGTGCGCACAGAAGATTTGGTAAAGTCCGGAAAGTGGCACCACCCGGGCCAGACTTGAGCCGTGTAGGGCTGTCCGTCGGGGTATTTGATAAAGACATCCTGAGCAATTCCCTTTTCATAGGCAACGTATCCGGGTTCAGCTTTAATGCCCGGATCGCACATCACGACAACATGAAACCCTTTTTCCTTCAGGGCTTGTACCAGCCCGGCCGGGTCAGGAAAGTGCTCGGGATGCCAGGTGAAGATTTTATACTGGTCCATGTAGTGGATGTCCAGCACGATCACGTCTGCGGGGATTTTTTTTTCCCGAAAGGTGTTTGCCACCGAAAGCACTTCATGGTCGGGATAGTAGCTATACCGGCACTGCTGGTAGCCGAGGCTCCACACCGGAGGAAGGGGCATGCGGCCGGTGAGGTGCGTGTATCGGCCGATGATTTCGGCAACACATTTACCGGTTATGAAATAGTAATTCAGATCGCCCCCATCTGCGCCAAAGCTGGCAAACCGGTTGTTCGATGCGCCAAAATTGAAATAGCTTTTACACGAGTTGTCGAAGAAAATGCCATAAAGCAGGCCCTGGTGTACGCCCATATAAAAGGGCGTGCTGCTGTACATCGGATCGGTGGTGGGGGTGTAGGAGAATGCATCGGTGTTCCAATGCTGGTAGCCGGCACCACGGCGATCAAGGTGACCGGTTTTCTCGCCCAGGCCGATGAAGCGTTCCCCAGGTTGCAGGGTTTTGTAGCAGGTTACCTGTTCGCCAACCCAGCTGGTGGTTAATCCTGGTTCGTCCTGATTGATACAACGTCCATCTGGTGTCAGAAATGCCAGGGAGGAATCCGTTTTCCGGATACGCACAGTCATCTCTTTAGCTACCAAATCAAGGTGATCGCCATGATCAAGCAGTGCTGCCGTTGGTTGCCGCGCGCTGGCAACAACGGCGTAGGAGTGATCTGCGGAGGTTTCCGTGCGGCTCCGGTGGATTCGGACTATACCTTCACCGTATTCGCACATGCGGCAGACATCGTGTTGGCTGTACATCACCCAGCCAAGTGCATTCGTGTCAAATTTTTCGAGCCGCCCCGGGTTTACCGGAAGCCTTTGCCTGTTTGGTGTGCCCATTTCCCCTGAATTCAACGGGGAAGGTACAGGCATTCAAATCAACGTAGCAATGAAAAGAGCCGATTAATATTCAGAAAACGATTGCATTATTTTTTCCTTGCGGCACCCTTTTTCAAAGATGACTGCCGTATCACGAGGCGGGTTTTCAAAACTTTTGTTTCAGATTCAATTTCGGCATCATCTTTTTCTTTTACTTCTATCTGGCGGATGAGCAGGCGCGCAGCCTCCTGGCCCATTTCAAAGCCGGGTTGGTCTACGGTAGTCAGGGTCGGTTCAACCATTTCGCCGTAGCTCCAGTTGCTGAAACCGACCAATGCCACATCCGCGGGAATGCGCAGCCCTTTTTCTTTGATAACCATCATGGCCCCCATGGCCATCGGGTCGTTGTTGCAAAAAATGGCATCGGGAGGATTGGACATGGCCAACAGTTTCTGGGTGGCCATCTTACCGTCTTCGATAGATCCCTGCGGGCATACGATCGTGTAACTGTCGCGTACCTCCATGTTCTTTTCGATGAGCGCATCCTGGTAGCCGCGGAGCCTGTCTTTGCTGATAATCAGGTTGGGGGCGCCTTGCAGATGGGCGATGCGCTTGCAACCCTGATCAATGAGGTGGAGAACCGCTTCTTTAGCTCCGATGTAGTCGTCCACGATCACTTTACTGGTGTTCGGATTATTATACATGCGATCATAGAACACGATGGGCACTCCCTTGGAAAGAATGGATTCGATATGGTCGAAGTTGGTAGTCTCACGCGAAAGCGAAAGCAACATGCCGTCTACGCGGCTGTTGAAGAGGGCCTTTACATCCAACACTTCCCGTTGGTAAGATTCGTTCGACTGGGTGAGGATAACATTATAGCCGGCCTGGTAGGCAACATCTTCGATGCCGGCGATAACGGTAGAAAAAAAGAAATGCACCAATTCGGGGATGATTACACCGATGGTATTGGTTTTCTTTTGCCGGAGGCTTAGGGCCACAATGTTGGGCTGGTAGTTTAGCCTGTCGGCCAGCTCGTTTACCGCTTTTTTTGTTTCAACACTTATGTCGGGATGATCTTTTAACGCCCGCGAGACGGTGGAGGGTGAGATACCGAGCTCACGCGCAATATCCTTTATGGTAACTTGGTTGTATTTCATGGGCGGATGACCTTTTTGGGTTCGTACTGAAAATCACAGCAATATAATCATCGCAACGGAGTCTGTCATGAAAATCAGCAGCCCCCTGAGAGCAAGTTCCACGGCAGCGTTTTATTTAAATACGCGGGATTCCGTTGAACGGACAGTCTACCCGAAATCGATTGCGAATACGATTTCATGAAAATTTCGCGTTTTTTTTCGTCTTCCGGGGTTTCTGTTTCAATTTTTCCCTTTAATATTGATTGCCGAAAATTAACCGGGGAATAGAATGTGGACTCTGGCTGGTTCTTCGGGGAACAACAAAAACAATTCAAAAAACCTAACTAAAACTCAGTTATGATTAGATTTTATCTGGCAGTACGCAGGTATGCTGCTGTTCTGATGGTCTTCGCCACCAGTTTGGCGTTCGCCCAGGAACGGTCCGTATCTGGTAAAGTTACATCTGCGGATGATAACTCCCCAATACCGGGTGTGAATATCCTTGAAAAAGGAACTAGCAACGGTACCATCACCGATCAGGATGGCAACTATCGGATTAATGTTGGAGCTAATGCTGTTCTTGTTTTTTCTTTTGTCGGCTATGTGACCCAAGAATTGGAAGCAGGTTCCCAATCGAACATCAATGTCTCTTTGGCGACGGATGTCACGGCCCTCTCCGAAGTCGTGGTGATTGGGTACGGTACTCAGGACAAGAAAGAGATTACCAGCTCGGTAGTGCAGGTCACAACGGAGTCGTTTAACCGAGGTAATGTTAACGACCCTGCCTTATTATTGCAAGGTAAAGTCCCGGGTTTGAGCATATATAATCGCGGCGGAGACCCAAATACAAACGCGACGATACGCTTACGCGGCTTATCCACAGTAGGAGCAAATACCGAGCCTCTTGTCATTATTGATGGCGTTCTGGGTGCTTCCTTGGCGAATGTTGACCCAAATGACATTGAGTCAGTAAATGTATTGAAAGACGGTTCTGCGGCTGCAATCTACGGAAGCCGGGGCTCGAGTGGGGTAATATTGGTAACCACAAAGCGTGGAGCCAAGCGTGGAGGAGGGATGTCGGTGGAGTACAATGGTTTTGTAGCAGCAGCGACTCCGTTTCGTCAGCAACCAGCACTTTCTGCCAGCGAATATCTGGCAGCAGGTGGCAATAACCTACAGTCAGTTACTGATTGGCAAGATGAGGTGACTCGTACGGGAATGTCGAATGTTCATAACCTCGCCGTTTCGGGAGGAAATCAGAATACGTCGTTCCGGATGTCGACTAATTTTCGTAATGTTCAGGGCATCTTGGAAAAGTCCGGATTTGACCAGGTCAATACACGTGCGAATCTCCTGCATTCAGCGCTTAACGATAGGTTGAAAATCGACTTAAATATGTCGATCACTAACCGGAACAGTAATTTCTCGTTTAACGAGGCACTACGTTACGCTGTGTTGTTCAATCCCACAGCGCCGATTCGGTTCTCGAATGGTGATTTTTATCAGGCGATCCTGTTTGATAACTTTAATCCGGTTGCGATTCTGGAGCAAAACGTTAACAAGGGAAATCGTAGAAACATAAACTACAACGCAAAGATCGACTACAGTATCACGAACAATTTAACGGCCACCGTGAATTACGGCCAACAGTTCGAGAATGTTCTGAATGGCGAGTACTATTCACGTAACTCGTTATTTCGTGGTCTGAATCGGGGCGGCCTAGCCAGACGCTACACAAGTTCTACCAATTTTACCCTTTTTGAAACCTACGCAACGTATGCAAAAGAATTCGGAAAGGTTGACCTTAGTGTAACAGGTGGTTATTCTTTTCAGGAAGATGAATTTCAGGATGTATTCATTGAAATGGGTGATTT
>CANGUI010000092.1 GCA_947457025.1 Flammeovirgaceae bacterium
AAATTTACCTGCTGAGCCTGAACGAAACGATCGATGCGCTGATCAGCGAAGACGAAGTGAAGTTCAAAAAATCCGAGGCCTTGTTCCGCGAGCGGCTCGCCTATCTGGAAAAGTTGGGAAATACGCCGGATGCACTGTTCCTGCGGGCAGAACTTCAGCTGCAGAAAGGCTTCAATCAAATCAACCTGGGCCAGGAACTAAGTGCCGTGTTTTCCATCCGGTCGGCCTACCTGCTCGCACAGCAATGCTTCACCGAGTATCCCGATTTCATCCCCATCAAAAAAACGTACGGCGTGCTCCAGGTCATGATCGGATCCGTGCCTGACAAATACCATTGGTTTATGTCGCTGCTTGGCATGAAGGGTTCGGTGGTTGTTGGCCAGCGGCTGCTCAACGAGCTGCGGGCCTCTCGCTCATCGTTGCATCCCGAAGCGGCCATCCTGTACTATACCATCAAAGGATTAATCAACCAGCAATTCGAGGAGGCCAGCAAGGGGCTGTCGGAGTTGCTGAAAAGTCAGCCTCACCAACGGTTGATTTCATTCCTGGTGGTGAACATGATGATCAAAAACAGCCAGAGCGAAGAAGCGCTGCACGTTATCCAACAACTGGACGCCAACAGCAAAGGACTGCCCATGTATTACCTGGATTACATACGCGGCGAAATCCTGCTGCAAAAAGCCGACTACACCGACGCCATCCAGGCGTTTCAGCGTTTCATCCAAAACTATAAAAGCGAGAACTTCAAAAAAGACTCCTATTTCAAGATCGGACTGGCGTATCTGCTCATGGGCAAACCAGAACAAGCGAAGGCATCATTTGAAAAAGCCAAGAAATCGGGGCGGGTATCGGCTGAACCTGACCGCTATGCCGACGCGCAGCTGCGGTCTGCAGTTCCGCCAAATGCGAAGCTGCTGCGCGCACGCTTCTACACCGATGGCGGTTACTACAAAGAAGCCAAAGAGATGTTGAGCCAACTGACATCCGGCGAGTTAAGCAGCCTGGCCGTGCGTACTGAATATTACTACCGCAAAGGGCGGCTCGCGCATAAAACCAAGGATCTGGCTGCCGCCCGACTTTTCTACCAGCAAACCATCGACCTGAGCAAAGACAATCCCTGGTACTTTGCCCCGAGTGCGGCGCTCCAGTTGGGCTACATGGCGCAGGATGCGCGCCAATATGGAGATGCCCGCATATTTTTTGAAAAAGTGATCAGCTACAAGCGACACGAATACAAGAACAGCCTTGACAGCAAGGCGCGGTTTGCACTTGAGCAGTTACCTAGGTGAGTTGCGTGTGGGTGCTGGGCTGTGCATGCACCCGCAGGTGCGACACATCGTTGTACTGTTCCACCCGAAACATCCGACCGGAGCCCTGCAGCGTATAAAGGCAAAGATTCCGATGTTCGAATAAGTCCATAGCCCGTAGCGGATAGTGAAGCAACTGAGTAAGTAGAATGCGCATGGCGCGGCCATGCATGCAGATCAAAATCGTTTGCTGACCGTCTTTCCCGAGGATGTAATCCAGCGCCTCGCGCTGGCGCACGACAACGTCCTCCGGACTTTCGCCCCCATCAATTTTAAGATGTGTCTGGCCCTCCTGCCACTGCTTCAGCATCCAATGGTAATAGGTATCTTCTTCCGGTGTAATCTCCTTTCCCTCGTGCACACCCCAACTGATTTCATTTAATCCTGGCAGGCGCTCGTGCGGAATTCCCAGGTCCAGAAAAGGCTGTACCGACTCTACTGCACGCCGTAAGGTGGAAGTAAATATCTGATCAAAGGCGATATCCCGGTAGGTATGAAAGAAAGCCAAACTCTGGCGCACACCCTCCGCGTTAAGCGAAGCATCTACCCCACCGCCCTGAACAATGCCGCGGCGATTCAACTCCGTCTGCCCATGGCGTATCAGGTAGATTTTTTTGCTGGTCAATTTCTTCTAATTTGGCCGCAAAAATAAGGAAATAAGCCATTGACCAACACTTCTGGAGACCCTTCCCACAACTTGTTTCCGCCCGTAACGCTGGCCCAGCTGAACGCGAAATCTGCTAACACGCTGGTCAGCCACCTCGGCATTGAGTTTACGGAGATTGGACCTGCGCACCTCATTGCCCGGATGCCCGTGGATGCCCGCACCCATCAGCCCCTCGGTCTGCTGCATGGAGGCGCATCCGTAGTGCTGGCTGAAACACTTGGCAGCGTGGCCGCTACCTTGTGTGTGAATCCTGATATTCAGTACTGCGTGGGGCTCGAAATCAACGCCAATCACATAAAGTCGGTGCGCTCCGGATTCGTGTTTGGTAGAACGACGCCTGTTCATGTGGGCAAACGTACGCAGGTGTGGGAGATCCGGATCACGAACGAACAACACGAACTGGTTTGCGTTAGTAGAATAACACTCGCAGTAATAGACCGGAGATGAGGGAGATCGTGTTGAAGGACCGGATGCAGACCGACCTGGCGGTACGGACCATGGTAGGTCAGTCCCTGAGCCAAGGCCATGCGGTGGCCATGTGGCGCCTTCCGGGCTCCGAAGTCACGCACCTGATTACCTGCGAAAAACCACTGCTGCTGACGGATATCGCGCTGGAGGAGCTTTCGGCCGGATTTTTGGCCGGACCGTTCGACAGCACGGCAAAAAAGTTCTTTTTTCCCGGTGACGTCCATGTGCAGATCGAACGCGATACACTCCGGGTAATTCGCGAACCTCATGATTTGAATATTGCTGGAATTCGATTGCCCGCCTTTCAATGGCCGGTGCGAGCCGGCGTAGCCTGCCGGGAAACAACAGCCCTCGAGTTCATTCAAACTGTACGAGCCGGACTAGGGGCAATCGAAGCTGGACATCTCGAGAAAGTTGTTCCGTCCCGTATTCGCGAAATTGAATTACCACCCGACGGAGATCTCCTGATGTACTTCCAATTGCTTGTTGCCCGCTATCCGCAGGCCCTCGTGTCGTTGGTTTCCTCCACCGCAACGGGAACATGGCTGGGGGCATCACCCGAATTGCTCGTCTCCCAGGACCAGGCGGGTACGTTCCGTACCGTGGCTCTGGCGGGCACCCAGCCCTATGTACCGGGTACCGACATCAAAAAAATTTCATGGACACAGAAAGATATTGAAGAGCAGGCCTTCGTAAGCCGCTACATCATTAATTGTTTTAAAAAAATTCGCCTGCGGGAATACGAGGAACACGGACCCCGCACCTACCGGGCCGGTAACTTACTGCACCTGAAAACAGAGTATACGGTCGATACAAAAGCCACGCACTTCCCCGAGTTGGCCTCCGTGATGCTGAAGCTGCTACACCCCACCAGCGCGGTATGCGGTATGCCGCTGGAGCCTGCACTGGCTTTTTTGCGTACGCATGAAATGCACGCACGCGACCTCTATGCCGGCTTTATCGGTCCCGTTGATATTGCAGGAGGCACCCATTTGTACGTGAACCTGCGATGCATGCAATGGCTCGGAGGACGGGCCCGCCTCTACGCGGGCGCGGGCGTTACGGCTGACTCTGATCCGGCTGCCGAATGGAATGAAACCGAGATGAAGATCAACACGATTCTTAAAGTACTGCACGCCTGATGCACGGTGTTCTTCACTCGCTGGCTGAAATTGCCAACAGCGCCGGTATCACGGACGTAGTCATCTGCCCCGGTTCGCGCAGCGCACCCCTGGTACTGGCGTTTGTCAGACATGGCGCATTCAAGTCTCATGTATTCAGTGATGAACGCAGTGCCGCATTTATTGCATTGGGTATGGCGCAGCGAACAGCCCGTCCGGTAGTCCTCATTTCAACCTCCGGATCGGCAGCTTATAACTTTGCTCCCGCCATTGCGGAAGCTTTCTTTCAGCAAATACCATTACTCATCCTGACCGCTGACCGCCCGCGGGAATGGATTGATCAGCTGGATGGACAAACAATTCGGCAGACAAACATCTTTTCCGGCCATGTAAAACGCGCGTGGGAACTCAATGCCGACTACACGCACGCTGATTCCGCATGGTTTGCACAACGTACGTTCAGTGAAGCCATCTACACCGCGGAAGACGCGGCACCAGGCCCGGTGCATATCAACTTCCCATTCCGGGAACCACTCTACCCAATTTCCGGTTCCCCGATACCAGAAGTACCGCACCGTTTCATCAAGTCGCAGGCGCCCGTCATGACCCCATCTCCGCAAGAAATGGACGAACTCCGCTACCGCCTCAAGGCTTTTGACCGGATTTTGGTCGTGGCAGGTCAGGGCGTTCACAACAACCCGCTACGTCAAGCCGTTGTTCAATTCACCGAGCACCATCAGGCTGTTCTCGTGGGCGACGTGCTTTCGAATTTTCACACAGCCGTTCAGACAGTGCGCCATGCGGATGGCTTTCTGGGAGCGCTCGACTCCGACAGACAGGCAACACTTGCACCTGACCTCCTGATTACGTTCGGATTGTCGGTGATTTCTAAGAACTTGAAGCAGTTTCTGCGCAGACACCGCCCCACCGAACACTGGCACTTGCAGCCGATCGGCATGGCACCGGATACCTTTCAATCGCTGACGCGGATCGTGCGCACTGACCCGGTGTGGTTTTTTACGCACGCTTCGGCACAACACACCGAATCCAAAAATACTGCCTACCGAGCGCATTGGCTGGCATTGGAATCCGGCACCGCCACCGCGGTGAAACGGTTTTTTGATGCTACGCCTTCGCCCTCGGAATTCGGCGCCGTACATGAACTGCTGGCACACCTCCCTGAAAACAGCACGCTGCATCTGGCTAACAGCATGCCCGTCCGCTATGCCAATTTCATCGGCTTACGGCACCACCAAGATGTTCGCGTTCATGCCAATCGCGGCACAAGCGGCATTGACGGGTGCACCAGCACAGCGCTTGGTCATGCCCTTGCCGATCAGCACACTCAGGTGCTCCTCACAGGAGATGTGGCCTTCTTTTACGACAGCAATGCTTTCTGGCATGATGAACCGTTTCCAAATTTGCGCATCATCCTGTTAAACAATCACGGTGGAGGCATTTTCGGCTTGATAGACGGACCGGGAAATCTCCCGGAGTTGCCGGCGTATTTTATCACCAACCAAGTGCGGAATGCGCGCGCACTTTGCGCTGAATTCGGAATCCGCTACGAACGCTATTCTACCCCCGGCCAGTGGTCTGGCTTTTTTGCAGGCGATGGGCCCGCCCTCATGGAAATCGAATCGACAACCGAACAGAACAAAATCATCTTTCATTCATTTAAGCAGTATCTAACATCAGCAGTATGAACCTGAAGTATCCCTGGAAGACAGCGAAAGAGTATCAGGAAATTATTTTCCAAACATACAACGGCATGGCCCGCATCAGCATCAACCGGCCTAACGTACACAACGCCTTCACCCCGCTGACGGTGCAGGAAATGATTGACGCCATGAACGTATGCCGGGAAGACGTTAACGTGGGGGTGATCATTCTCACCGGCGAAGGGGGTCAGGCATTTTGCAGTGGTGGTGACCAAAGTGTACGCGGCCATGGCGGCTATGTCGGGGGCGATGCGGTGCCACGATTGAATGTACTCGACCTGCAAAAAATCATTCGCTCCATACCAAAACCGGTAATTGCTGCCGTTGCTGGATGGGCCATCGGGGGCGGTCATGTTTTACATGTTGTCTGCGATCTCACCATTGCAGCGGATAATGCCCGATTCGGACAAACCGGCCCGAAGGTCGGCAGCTTTGATGGCGGCTTCGGAGCCTCCTACCTGGCCCGTATTGTCGGACAGAAGAAAGCGCGTGAAATCTGGTATCTGTGCGACCAGTACGACGCCAGAGAGGCTTTAGAAATGGGGCTTGTCAACAAAGTAGTGCCGCTGGATAAACTGGAAGAAACGTACGTAGCCTGGGCTCAGAAGATTTTGCAAAAAAGCCCGCTGGCCATCCGCATGCTGAAATGTGCCTTCAATGCGGAACTGGATGGACAGGCCGGCATTCAGGAACTGGCCGGCAATGCCACGCTGCTGTATTACCTGAGCGATGAGGCAAAAGAGGGTAAGAATGCATTCCTGGAGAAACGTGATCCTGACTTTTCGAAATTTCCCAAATTCCCGTAGCCGGTACGCAGGGGGCTGAATACAAACCTGAGCCGGAGCGATGAAAGGCGTATTGCATCTGGAAGGCCGAACATATTCCCGAAAGGAACTGGCGGCAGGCATATGTACAGCCGATACCGAACTCGCCTCGAAGGTGTTGCCGCTCTGCCATGCCTGGCTCTCCGGTGAGCAGGAGTTTGCGCTGACAACATCCGGATCAACAGGACCACCCCGGGAGATGCGTTTTCCGCGCGCCGCCCTTGCCGCCAGTGCAGCCCTTTCCAGGGAGGCACTCCACCTGACTCCGGGTATGACTGCACTGGTATGTCTGGACACCCGGTTCGTCGCAGGCCAGATGATGCTCATCCGGTCACTCGAAGCCGGGCTGAATCTTGTTGTTGTGCCACCTGCTGCCAATCCTTTTGCTCACGTTCGCCCCGACATTCAAATTGATTTTGTTGCCCTGGTACCCTACCAACTTGAGACCATTTTAATGTCGGACGATCGGCAGCGCTTTGAGCACCTGCACGTGGCCATCATCGGGGGCGCACCACTTCCGGCCGCTGTGCTCGAAAAGCTCGAACCCTACCCCTGCCGCTGGTATGCCACCTACGGCATGACCGAAACACTCACCCACATCGCCCTTCGTCAACTGACCTGTGCCATCCGGCAATCGTGGTTTGTTACACTCCCCGGTGTCACCATTGAGACAGATGCAGATGGTTGCCTGGTGATTCACGCCCCTCACCTGCCCGCACCCGTGCACACGCGCGACGTAGTGCGCCAAATCAGCCGCACCGAATTTGAGTGGCTCGGACGCCTCGACTTTGTGATAAATTCAGGTGGAGTGAAAGTTTACCCCGAAGTAGTAGAAGGAAAGCTAAATCCGCTGCTGGCCCCGGGAGGATCGGCAACCCGCTTTTTC